>QFQM01000665.1 GCA_003243255.1 Flavobacterium psychrophilum
TTAATAACTTTAGCCACTTTAATAAGTCGTTTAAGGATTTTACCGGTAAGAGTGCTTCTGCTTACAGGAATGAGTTGAGAGCGGTGGTGAAATGATGATTTATGCAACGAATAACCCCGGAGGGGTGACATATTTATAGTAATAAATGAAGGGTAATGTTTGTAAAGCTCCGGAGGAGCGATATATCATATACCGTTCCTCCGGAACTCTGAAAACAAGAGGTGAAATTAGCTATAAATATGTCGCTTCTCCGAAGCTGATCATTGCCTGTTGATTGTTTTTTGCCACTAGCGTGACGTTCGCGCCAGCAAAGGAAAATAGTTATTGCTTAGCAAATCGTATCCTTGGAAGACCTATAGTTTCCCGGGCATTGTTACAGGCGGTTGTATCTGCAGGTATTCTGTTATCTACGGTGCCATAATACGGAAAACCAATATCATTATTATTAATCATAGTTTCCTTGTCAAGCATTAATGCATATATGAAGGGAGGACATGTCCCTTTTTTTACTTCCTGAAAAAGTATCGGCTGTAATTCAAGCTTTTCGGTTGGTTTTAAATGCATAAGCATTGCCAAAATACCTGAAAATACCGTTGTTTCATCAATTTGTTGCACGGTAGGAAAGCCATTAGCTTTAATGATGTCAATAAGCTGCCTGTCATTTATGAATGAAACATTTTCAAACGCATCAACATCATAACCATCCATACGTACTTTTTGATCTCTTTCAATCATAGATTTTAGAGTATCCTGCAAAACTGGCATTAATCCATTAGCATACATTTTTTTTAATCGGGTAATTTCAAGTGAGTCTAATGATGAATTTTTAAGGACATAATCTCTTGCATTCTCTTCATAAAATCTTGGATCAAGACCCAACTTTGAATAGACATATATTTCTATATTTTCTAAATTATGAGTCTTATTTAGTCTCGCTGACAAATCAAAAAAAATATTGTATTCATTTATGAGGAAAGTGTTTCTCACACCATAAGTATCAAATAAACTATCAAGCAAATTATAAGCTTGTTCATATTCTTTATTATCATAAAGTTTTTTAGCTTTTTCCGCGGCTAAAAAATATGGGATGTAATTCACTTCAGTTGGTGCTGGTTTTACTTTAGCAACTTCAGTATTAATTGCCTTTTTTGATTTACAAGATAAAAAGGATAGTATGACGATTAAAAACGCAGTTTTAATTTTCATAAGAGATTAGATTAGTTGGTTAATCTAAAGATATGATGTTTTTTAATATCTTCCTCGCCGTTATTATCGATTCGTAAATACCGCATTGTACACTCCTGTAAACTGCTTACTGAAAAGCAAATGAGCATTGCCGCTGTATGTTACGAGAGCGGCTTTAATAACTTTAGCCACTTTAATAAGTCGTTTAAGGATTTTACCGGTAAGAGTGCTTCTGCTTACAGGAATGAGTTGA
>QFQM01000666.1 GCA_003243255.1 Flavobacterium psychrophilum
TTATAAATGCTCGATGCTCGATGCTCGATGCTCGATGCTCGATGCTCGATGCTCGACCAATAAAAATTGGCACTGGCGCCGCGAGGCGCCAGTGCCAATTTTTATTTTCAAGCCCTGCAACGGCAATTGCATTTTTCTTGGTCGGTAAGGAAATGATTGCGGCGGAAACTCCAGGCGGCAATTATTCTTGTGCATATGCGAATGTTTCAAGACAGCCTATTGATATCGTCTTGTCAAAAGGCCGTTTGAAGGATAAGCAATGATTGTAACGTTGTGTTATGAAATAAATCCCTCCTTTCCTCGCACCTTGACTTTGCATTTTGCGCAAACATTGCCGCAATGCGCATAATTTTCAATGGATTCAAGTCCCCATCCCCAATCGATGGCCCAGACAAACAAAAGCGGCCCCTTGGGGGCCGCTGGTTCCGGGGCAATGGCGACTCAGGCGCTGCGCAGGCTTTTGGCTGCGCCGGCCAGTGCGGTGATCCGCTGCCAGTCACCCTGCTCCAGTGCATCGGCAGGCACCAGCCAGGAGCCACCGACGCAGACCACGTTGGACAGCGCCAGGAATTGCGCCGCATTGTCCGCAGACACGCCGCCCGTGGGGCAGAACCGCACGTCGCCGAACGGGCCTTGCCAGGCCTTGAGCATGGCCGAGCCGCCCGCCTGTACGGCGGGGAAGAATTTCAGCTCGTTGAAGCCGTCGTCCTGGGCGGCCATGATTTCGCCGCTGGTGGCCACGCCGGGCAGCAGCGGCAGCTGCAGGGCCTGGCAGGCCTGGCCCAGTGCGCTGGTGTAGCCGGGGCTCACGGCGAAGCGCGCACCGGCGCTGGCGGCGGCGCGGGCATCGGCGGCGCTGCGCACGGTGCCGGCGCCCACGATGGCCTCGGGCACGGCACGCGCAATGGCTTCGATGCTGGCCAAGCCCTGGGGCGTGCGCAGCGTGACTTCCAGTACGCGGATGCCGCCCGCGACCAGGGCCTGGGCCATGGGCACGGCATGTGCGACGTTGTTCAGGACAATGACCGGGATGACCGGCGCGTCCTGCATGATGGCCAGTGCCGTCAGTCGTTGATCCATGTGCAAGCTCCCTCTTCTGCGCTGAGCGCGTGGCGCCGGAATCCGGCAAACAGTTCGCGGCCAAAACCCCGGCCGTTGGCCTGGCGCAGTGCCTGCGGCATGGTGGCCAGGGGCCGCTGCTGCCATTCGGTGTCGTCGACCAGCACGGCCAGGGTGCCGGCCACGGCGTCCAGGCGTACCAGGTCGCCGTCTTGCAGGCGCGCCAGCGGCCCGCCCACGCAGGCCTCCGGCGAGACATGGATGGCGGCGGGCACCTTGCCCGAGGCGCCGCTCATGCGGCCGTCCGTGACCAGGGCCACCTTGTAGCCCTTGCCCTGCAGCACAGCCAGCGGTGGGGTGAGCTTGTGCAGTTCGGG
>QFQM01000667.1 GCA_003243255.1 Flavobacterium psychrophilum
TAAACCTCAGGGCAAGTTGCGTGATGCCGCCCGCTTCACCTTTATGCTTGGTTTTGAACCTGAATAGGTCTGAATCTTAAAATAAAGAACTATGAAAAAAATGATGTTCATCTGTATTTGCCTGTTGGCATTTACCACGGTTTCGCTTGCACAACGATATGGTATTGTTGATACCAAATACATTCTCGATAAGATGCCTGATTACAAAGAGGCACAAAAGAAGCTGGACCAGTTCAGTATTCAGTGGCAAAAAGAGATCGATGATAAGCAGGCTGCCCTCGACAAAATGTATAAAGATTTTGATGCTGAGCAAGTCATGCTGAGCGACGAGTTGAAGAAAAAAAGAGAAGACGAGCTTTTTGTGCGGGAGAAAGAATTACGTGACCTTCAGCGTAAACGCTTTGGTTTTGAAGGTGATCTGTTCAAAAGACGTCAGGAGCTGGTGAAACCCATACAGGATAAGGTTTACAACGCTATCCAGAAAATAGCTGTGAACCGGGGCTTCGATTTTATTTTGGATAAAAGTGAAGGAATTACTGTTATCTTTGCCGACCCCAAACTGGACCGGAGCGAGGATGTATTGAAGGAATTGGGTGTTAAATAAACGTGAAAACAAAGTCAGGGGAACAACTACATAAAGGTATTTTTCAACTTAAAATTTTAATAAAACAAAACCGTACACCTGAAGCAACAGGCTTTGGGTGGCCTTAACAACAAAATTGAAACGCATGAAAAAGTTTTTTACAGGTATGTTGTTTGCCCTGGGTCTGATGGTGGCTGGTGAAGTGAATGCCCAAACAAAGATTGGGTATATTAGCTCTCAAGAGGTGGTGAGCATTATGCCTGAAACCCGTAAAGCCGACTCGCTGCTTACTGATTTCCGCAATGCACTCGTACAGAATGCTACTGACAAACAAAATGCTTTCTACGCAGCAATAGAAAAGTTTAATAAGGATTCTGCTACGCTTTCTGAAGCTGTTAAAGTAGTAAAGAGGACTGAGCTTACCAAGATGGGCCAGGAACTGGGTGGTGAAGAAGAGCGCATCCAACAGCAGTTGCAACAAAAACAACAAGAGTTGATCCAGCCGATCAACAAAAAAGCATACGATGCTATTCAGGCTGTAGCTAAAGAAAACAACTATGTGTTTGTTTTCGAAAAAGAAGCACTGCTTGTAGCTCCTCCTGCTGAAGATATTTTACCGCTGGTAGCTAAAAAGCTCAATATTAAGTTGCCTGCAGCTGGCGGTGCCAACGCTCCTGCTGCTAAACCAGCAACCAAGCCGTAATCAATAACTCATTTTGTACCGAGGGTTTAGCCAGATTGTGAAGCAATCCGACTAAACCCTCGGTCTTTTAATAAGGCCTTATTCGCTTAATTTTGGTTATGGAGACATCTCAGCCCATTGGCATTTTTGATTCTGGTTATGGTGGCCTC
>QFQM01000139.1 GCA_003243255.1 Flavobacterium psychrophilum
GAAGCTTAACGACATCGATTTTCTTGCTGAAGGCCACTTTAAAAGGGACACGATTACCAAGGAGATCCACACCGATTTTGCCATTGAAATGAAAGTCCCATCACTTAAAACCTTATGGGCTGCCGTTCCTGAACATATCGTAAAGAAAGCTGATATTGATGTACAGGGCAATGTAATCCTGAAAGCTACTGCAAAGGGTGTATACAGCAAAAAAAGACTGCCTGTATTTGATGTAATATTCAAAATAGACAATGGCGTATTAAAGTATAATAAGTTTCCGGGAGAGATACGCCACCTGGAAGCCGACCTGCATTCGCTCGTGGATTATGACCATCCCGAAAAATCCAACCTTACCATTAAAAAAATATTCCTGGAGGGTACGGGTGTCGACCTCAAAGGTGATGCTATAGTAGAGAATCTGCTGAAAGACCCGCATGTTACCTCTAACATAAAAGGCGATCTGGATCTTACTATACTTAAGAAGAAGTTTCCCGTTGCAGAAAATATCGAGGCCAAAGGTCAGGCACATATCGACATTAATGCCGATTTTAAGCCGAATGACCTTATGGACAACAAGTTTAACAACATGAAAATCAAAGGTAATTCAGTTTTCACCAATCTGCTTGTTAGTGACCCTAAGGATACCCTTTTCCTGCATACCGGAAGGACTGAATTGGTTTTTGGTCGTAAAGCTGAAACAGATGATGCCCGTAAATCATTCGGGAAAATAAACGTAACCGACCTGAAACTCAACTATAAAAATCAGCATAACGTTACCATCGCAGGACTCGATGTAAAAATGAGGGCAAAAAAACTGAAAGACAGCACCAAACTTGCTGCCGACATCAAGCTGAGCAATCTGAAATACAACAGCGAAAACAAAATAAGGGCTGTTGTACGTAAAGCCAACATGACCGCCGAACTGAGTCCGAAAAGCACTAAAGGCCGACCGGCTATTAACACCACATTTACTGTTGACAGCGCCGGAGTGTGGCAGGATAAAAAGTTTGTAGGCATCCGAAACGGAAACTACAAATTCCTTGTACGTAAAAACAGGGAAGACATCTGGATGCCTCGCGGCACGGTAGAATTCAACAACCTGTATGCTTACACGCCTGAGTTTGCCCTTCCGCTGCGCATGGAACATTCGTCAATAGGTATTAACAACAGGGCCATTACCCTTAAGAACGCACACCTGTTCTTTGGTAATTCCGATGTTACGCTAACCGGAAAGATCAATAACCTGCTCGCCAAACGCACGCCCGATAAAAAAGTGGATGCTACACTGACGCTTACTTCTAATTTTATTGATGCCAATGAGATCATGAAGATAATGAGCCCGGAAGGAGACAAAAAAGAGCAGCCCGACTTTAAGGAAGTAGCCGAAAACAGGAAGCATCACCCCAGAGATGTAAAAGATAAAAAGACGGTATTCAAAATACCGGAAAACATCAATTTCACCTTTAACAGTGACATCAAAAAGCTGCACTACGGTACTCTGGATCTTAAAGACCTTAAGGGCGTTCTAAAAGTTGAAGAAGGCCATTTAAAGCTCAGTCATTTTGAAATGACCACGCTTGCTGCAAAACTCACCACGAGTATGAACTACGTTGCCGTAAGCGACCGCAAGGCTAATATCGATTTTGACCTGGAGCTTGATGACGTGGAAATGGCTAACATATCCAAGCTCATGCCTGCTATGGACAGCCTGTTCCCTATGGCAAAATCGTTTAAAGGAGTAGCCCATTTAAGGATGCAGGGTACGGCATCCCTAAACCGAAGGATGGATGTTATTATCCCGTCGGTGAAAAGTATTGCCGCACTACAGGCCTCCAACATTATGGTACTGGATAGCGAAACCTTTAACGATATGGCCAAAACCCTTATGTTTAAAGACGAAGAAAAGAATAATACTATACAGACCCTCAACATGGAGATGATCATCGAGAAAAGCCAGATGGAAGTGCTTCCGGCACTGGTAGAAATCGACCGTTATCGCCTTGCGGTGGGTGGTATCCAAAACCTCGATATGAGTTATGATTATCATGTCTCGGTGCTAAAATCACCCATACCTTTCAAGACCGGGGTAGACATAAAAGGTAAAATGACGGATTATAAGATCAAACTGTCTAAAGCCAAGTACAAATATTACTTTACCGACAAGGAACGCCTTAAAGAAAAGGCTGATGAATCTGTAATCAATAAGAAAAAGAATATTTTAGCTAAGCTGGATTTGAAGTAGAATCTGGAGATATCATGATTATATATAAACACACCCCTTCCCGATAGCTATCGGGAAGGGGTGTGTTAGCAGAAATTATTTAAATATATCAATCAAAATTCTTTCAGCTTTTTTTCTATCAGTATGAAATGTAACATAGAAATTCAGCATAAAGAAAACATAGAAAACAGGTGGAATAAACCATATATCAAACAACCCGGGTAAGTGAATTAAATCCATTAATAAAACTACAGTTATTAATGCAAACAGGATTCCGGCAATGTAGTTTATGGTCCTCATTAGTGTTGATACGCTAAATTCAACAGTAATCAAAGATTTACCGGTTTGAGCTTCGGTAACGTATCCTTTAATTATAATAAAAGATTCACGCCTGCGATAAATAGAAACCTTTGTAGCAAGGTTCATCTTGAATTCCCCATCGGGTGTTATCCTGCCTTCAAAATTTAAGTTGGAACTATCTTTATGAAAAGGTTCAATATTCTTTTGAAGCAAATCGATTACCTCTTCTTTGCTTTTAGCAGATTCTAAACTAATCTCTTTTCTAAATAAATTCATACGCCTAAAATAAAAAACTTTTTTTGAAGGTTTTCGTCATTTCGACCGGAATAAAATGGAGTGGAGACACGAGGCTGTAAGCCGACTGGCGAAGCAAATCTTAAATTAAGAGATTCTTCGACTCCACTGCGTTGCGCTCAGAATGACACACCAAACTCAATAAAAAAAGCTGCCTTTTCAGACAGCTTTCAATTCTTATTTCATTTTCATCAGCCAGTTTCTTACTGAAACCGCATCGTTGATTATACCTCTCAATTCAGATATCTTAACCCTGTCCTGCTGCATGCTGTCGCGGTGGCGGATAGTTACGGTCTGATCTTCCAACGTCTGGTGGTCAACCGTGATACAGAACGGAGTACCCAGGGCATCTTGTCTTCTGTAACGGCGGCCTACTGCATCCTTCTCATCGTATGACACATTGAAATCCCACTTAAGATCTTCGATGATCTCTCTTGCAACATCCGGAAGTCCGTCTTTCTTAACCAACGGAAGTACCGCAGCCTTTGTAGGTGCTAATACAGCCGGAAGCGCAAGTACAGTACGTGTAGAACCATCTTCAAGAGTTTCTTCTTTTAGTGAATTAGAGAATACCGCAAGGAACATCCTGTCAAGACCTACCGAAGTTTCTACTACGTATGGCGTGTAGTTTTCGTTAAGCTCAGGATCAAAGTACTGTAGTTTTTTACCTGAGAACTGTTCATGTGCTTTAAGGTCAAAATCAGTTCTTGAGTGAATACCTTCAAGTTCTTTAAACCCGAATGGGAAGTTAAACTCGATATCGGCAGCAGCATTAGCATAGTGCGCCAGCTTCTCATGGTCGTGGAAACGGTAATTTTCTTTACCAAGTCCTAATGACAGGTGCCATTTTAATCGCGTTTCTTTCCAGTACTCGTAATATTTCATCTCTTCGCCCGGACGAACGAAGAATTGCATTTCCATTTGTTCGAACTCACGCATACGGAAGATAAACTGCCTTGCCACGATCTCGTTACGGAATGCCTTACCTGTTTGTGCAATACCGAAAGGCACTTTCATACGTCCGGTTTTCTGCACGTTCAGGAAGTTTACAAATATACCCTGCGCCGTTTCGGGACGAAGGTACAGATCCATAGCGTTAGATGCTTCAGCCCCCAGTTTGGTTCCAAACATAAGGTTGAACTGACGTACCTCTGTCCAGTTTTTAGAACCGGTTTCAGGGTCAGCGATCTCAAGTTCTTCGATAAGTGCTTTTACGTCGGCAAGGTTCTCTGTTTCCAGCGAACGCGCCATACGCTCAAGTATCTCTTTCTTTTTAGCAAGGTATTCTACCACACGTGCATTGGTAGTGATGAATTCCTGCTCGTTAAAGGCATCGCCAAAACGAACTCTTGCTTTTTCGATTTCTTTTTGGGCTTTCTGGTTTATCTTTTCGGCATAATCCTCGATAAGCACGTCGGCCCTGTATCTTTTTTTGGAATCTTTGTTATCGATCAACGGGTCGTTAAAGGCATCAACGTGCCCCGATGCTTTCCATGTAGTTGGGTGCATAAAGATTGCGGCATCAATACCCACAATATTCTCATGCATCTGCACCATCGATTTCCACCAGTATTCCCTGATATTCTTTTTCAGTTCGGCACCATTCTGCGCATAATCATACACTGCGCTAAGGCCGTCGTATATTTCGCTTGACGGAAAAATAAATCCGTATTCCTTTGCGTGCGAAATAACATTTTTAAATAGATCTTCTTGTTTTGCCATAGTGTTGCAAAAATATAAAAAGGGATTGTTTTTAAAGTTGAATTTAGGAACAAACTGATTAATTTATTTTAAAATATCATTAACTATTTACCCATTACATTCTGACAATTAACGAAAAGGATTATTTTAGCATATTCAACTACTTTTATGAAAATAAAAATTCTCTTCATATTTCTCTTTTTCTGGAACCTATCTACAGCCCAAAAGGGATTAGACACCATTGCAGTATTTACGGCAACGTTTAAAACGGGAAGTTATACAATAACACCGGAACAACGGGTAAGAGTTAAATATTTTTGTGAAAAACTGACTGGCGAAATAGGCATCATAGGATATAGTGACACCACTGGAACATCCCAATTGAACGACACGTTATCTATCAGACGAGCAAGGGCATTACGTGACTGTATCCATGAGTTTTTCCCGGACTTAAAAATAAACACATATATAGGCGAACGCAATCAGTGGCACATTAAGCTTCCCCCCGAACAACAGCGCAGTGCATTTGTAGTAATTGGAACGAGTTGGATAGATTACAACTTTGAAGAGGCTTTAAAATTTTGCTCAGAAGACATCTGCATACTCCCGCATCATCTGGGCAGCCAATCTGACTATCCGGAAGATTATAATCCAGGAATAAACATAAGAACCTTCAGCACTCCCGCACATAGAATAAGTGCAGGGATTAACACAATAGATGACAAAAATACTGTACTGATGATAGCAGGCGTAGCTTATATCTGCATCGATACAAAACCAGGGGTGTGGCAGGGAGGTACGGTTGTTGTTCCGTTTAAAGGCCCGATTGAACCTGATTTAAAAGTATACCAAAAAAACAAAGACAATGTATGGAAGGAAACAGATATACTTGTTACTGCCTTTGACGGAAAAAACTACGCTTTCACAATTCCTCAGGAATCAGGCTGTCTATCTTTTTGCCTGGGCAAACCTGCAAAAATAAAAAGGCAAAAAAATGGCGACATTCAGGCCAATAGTTATAAAACTGTTTACATTGGCACCCACAAATCTTTTAATTTTAAAGATGTAAATGTTGTTGGCAAGCAAAATTCTTTATCCTATTCCGCCAAGCTTAATGACTCATTAATGGCTTTTACTTTACCTGCACACCTGTCGGCAAAGCAAATGGTTTTTAACGGTCTTTATGATGAAAACGGAAGTGAAAAGATATTGACCGTATCTCTGGCAAAATGCAAATACTCTAAAGACAAAGACGGAAACGACAATTATCTTATCACAGAAGAATCATTAATAAATAAAGCTCCTGTCAAAAAAAAGAAAGGCTTTTGGCAATGGCTTAAGGATTTGTTTTAGCAACACAATCAAAGTTAAAACACAACAACAATTATATGGTTTTAACAAATTAATCCATTAATTTTCAACACACATAGGAAATAACTTGCCAATTACATATATTTATCCCACCTAAATCACACCCCCATGATTAAAACTTTACTTAATCTTCTTTTCCCAAAACCCTGTTCAGGCTGCGGAACCACGCTTCTTGAAAGCGAGCACCTTGTGTGCACCCACTGCCGGCACGACATGCCGTTTACCCAGCATCATCTCGATAACAATAATGAAACCGCTAAAAAATTCCGTGGAAGGCTGCCCGTAGAACATGCTTCATCGGTAGTTTACTTTCACAAAGAAGGTATTGTTCAGGGGCTTATCCATAACCTGAAATACAGAGGTAAGGAAGAAATCGGCTCGATGATCGGCGAATGGTATGTACACGACCTTAAAGAAATCGAAGCCCTGAAAGATGTAACCGAAATTGTACCGGTGCCACTGCACAGGAAAAGACTTCGCCAGAGAGGCTACAACCAGGTGGAAGGTTTTGGAAAAGCTCTTGCCGAAGGACTTGGCAAAACCTACAACGACGACATACTGTTACGAACGCAATACACAAAAACACAAACCAAGAAAAACCTTGCCGCGCGAGCCGAGATCATCAACGAATCGTTTGATGTCTCACCTACCGACTCCGATAAAGGCAAGCATTTTTTATTAGTCGATGATGTTATCACCACCGGAGCTACTCTTGAAGCCTGTGGCAAAGCCCTGCTTAAGATTCCCGGAGCTAAAGTGAGCATCATTACCATGGCCTACGCACACAGCTAAACCCAAACCCGGTCCCTCTCTTCGGAGAGGGGCTATAATTTTTTAAAAACATTTCGTTTACAGGGAATATAATTGTTATTTTGTGCTGTCAAAGAAAACGATATGCTGAAATACAGGATTCTTCTCTATATACTTTTTACTTCGCTGATTTTTACGTCGTGCGCCAAAAGAGGCAGCATTACCGGTGGAGCAAAAGACACTATCCCACCATACATCATAAGCAGCTCGCCAAAGAATATGAGCACCCAGTTTAAAGGGAATGTAATACGCATAGACTTTAACGAATACATCAAGATTAAAGATGTAAACAAGCAGCTTATCATTTCTCCTCCTATGGAGTATCCTCCTGTAATTACACCGGCCGGAAGCGCCAGTAAATTCATCAACATCAAGATTAAAGATACCCTTAAGGAAAATACTACCTACAGCTTTAACTTCGGGCAGAGTATTACCGACAACAACGAGGGTAATCCTTATTCACAGTTCAAATTCATATTTTCTACCGGAACTTATATTGATTCGCTTTCGCTAAACGGAAGGATAAAAGACGCGTACTCTAACAAAACCGACAACTTTGTGAGCGTGGTGCTATATGAAGCCGATTCTACTTTTAATGACTCGACCATCTATAAACAACGCCCGAGGTATGTTACCAATACGCTTGACAGTACGGTTCAGTTTTCATTACAAAACCTGAAACAGGGCAAATACCATTTGATTGCCATTAAAGATGCCAACAACAACTATAAGTTTGACCCTAAAACCGATAAGATAGGTTTCCTCAACCAGAGTATTGATGTTCCTAACGACACCATTTATGAACTGGAACTTTTTCAGGAAAAAAGGCCTTTCAAGGCACTAAAACCTGTTCAGGCAACATCCCATAAACTATATGCCGGTTTTGAAGGAAGCAAAGACGATTATAAGAACATCAAGATAGCCGTTCGTAATGGTGCTGATACTGAAGATATCCCATCTATAGCTACCAAAGTAAAAGACAAAGACTCACTTCAGGTATGGCTGCCGCGTAAGCTTACTGCCGATTCTCTGAAAGTTACCGTTACACACAGGGATTCGATTAAGAAATTCAATGTAAAGTTTAAGGAGCTAAAGGCTGCCGATTCATTATCTGTTGATGCCTTACAAAAAGGCGGACTGCACTTCAGGGAAAAATTCACCCTTGCGTCCACTACTCCTCTTGTAAAGATTGACAGCACCAAAATAAGCCTGTTCAACAAAGACTCTGTTGCCATGAAATACACTATGGCCTATGACGACATGAAGCAGGAACTTTCCTTTGATTTCCCTAAGGAAGAAAACCAGAAATATACCATGACGCTGATGCCGGGTGCATTGAAGGATTTTTACGAAAAGGAAAATGACACCCTCAGCTATAAATTAGCCACTAAAACCTATGCGGATTATGGTAACCTGCGGATTACGCTCACTAATGCCAAACGCTTTCCGCTGATGCTGGAAGTGCTCAACGCAAAAGGAACCGTAGAGGCTTTTTATTATTCGGAAGGAGAGACCAAAATAAACTTCGACAACGTATTGCCGGACAAATATACGCTCAGGGTATATTATGACGACAATAAGAATAAAGAATGGGACACAGGAGATTATCTGCTGAAGCGCCAGCCGGAAGAGATGATCTATATGCCTAAGGAAATAGATGTCCGGGCTAACTGGGATCCCGAGGAAACTTTTAACCTTGGAGGATAAAAGTATCCCTGTCACTTAGAAAATCAAACTTTTTACGGGTTTCGAGCATACTCTGCTTATCAAGCTCAACCGTTATCACTTCCTCTTCTTCAGAAGGCATAGTCAGGCTCGTACCTAAATAATCGAACACCTGCGAATGTCCCGGATAGTGATGCCCGTTAATATCCTGCCCGATACGGTTTACACCGGCAACATAACACATGTTTTCTATAGCGCGTGCACGCAATAGGGTATCCCAGGCAAGCACGCGGGGTGCAGGCCAGTTGGCAGCATACAATAACAAGTCAATATCTTCGGTATTACGCGAAAAAACAGGAAAACGAAGGTCGTAGCACACTAGCGGGCAAATCTTCCAGCCGCGGTACTCTATAACAAGCCTATCGGCACCATTGGTGTATGCCTTGTTCTCACCGGCAAGCGTAAAAAGGTGGCGTTTGTCATAGCTTTCTATTTCACCGTCGGGCATTACAAACAAAAAGCGGTTGTAATAGTTGCCTTTTTCCGTAATCACCACACTCCCTGCAATGGCGCAGTTTTTGGCCGCAGCCAGTTTTTTCATCCACATAACGGTTTCACCATCCATAGTTTCAGCGACGGCCTCAGGCTTCATGGTAAAGCCCGTAGAGAACATCTCGGGTAGCAGGATAATATCGGCAGCGACTTTGTGGGTTTTGATCAGTTTTTCAAAACGGGCACAGTTAACCTGCTGGTTTTCCCAGGTCAACGAGGTTTGGATTACAGCGACTTTCATGACGGAAGGGTTTAGCGTAAAAGTACAAAAAAAGCAAAAGCCGTGCTTGCAACACGGCTTTTAACTAACCACAACTCTAAACAATCTATATTGAAGTAAAATCAATAACTTGTAAATAGCCATAACCGGAATCTTTAATGGCTTTTAGAACAGATGTTTTTTGGAAAGTTTCTGTTTATCAATTCCGGATTATGGCATAATAATTTTTTTACAATACCAGTGTCGCAACAGCACCTGCTTTAAGCGTAATGGTAGTATTCTTTTTGCCCGCATTCACATCAATAGTTTTGTTTTCCTTTGATGTATTCTGAATGATAGCAACTGTATTTCCTGATGGTGTTTTATAGGCCACATTCGGCAGCCCCTGTATAACATTAGACTGAACCCTTACCGAACCCGGACGCACAAACTTAGATGCATGACCTATAATGTAATACGCAGGCTCAGGAGTTACAGTATCTCCTGTGATGGTAACTGCGCCAAGACATCCAACGCATCCACCCCTATCAGTATGCGGTTCCTGTTTTTCATCAGCAGCAAGGTTCCACTCCAGTACAGTTTTACACCAGTTGTTCGGCGCTCCGATAACAAGGTTTTCAATATGCCAGTTCAGTTCATTTGCAAAATTACCAGGTGCCCCTACCCACTGCTCTGTAAAATACAGGTTCTTGTCAGGGTGAGCTTCATGTACTGATGATACAGCTTCAATCTTACCTCCGTAAAGGTGAAATGCAGAACCGTCGATGTATTTTGCCGCTTCCTTGTCGTTTAAGATAGTGATAGGATAGTCCGGCCTGTCAGCATTATGATCGTATACAATGATCTTTGTTTTAACACCGTTCTTTTTGAACTCAGGCCCCAGGTGGTCGCGCACAAAAACTTTCTGGTCTTCAGCAACCATCAAAAGGCTTGGGTTATTACCCGGGTGAAGCGGCTCATTCTGAACCGTAATCGCATCGATAGTAATACCGTTTTTCTTCATCTCCTGAACATACTTCACAAAATATTTAGCATAGGCTGTGTAGTATTCTGGCTTAAGGCTACCGCCACGTGTATCTGCGTTAGTTTTCATCCAAACCGGTGGCGACCACGGTGAACCCAGTATTTTTATTGAAGGGTTTATCTTTAGTATATCCTGCAATACAGGGATCAGGTACTTTTTATCGTAACCCAAATCGAATTTCTCGATATTCACATCGGTCTGTCCTACGGGCAGGTCATTGTAAGAGAAGATCTTTTCATCAAGATCAGATGCTCCGATACTGATCCTGATATAACTCGCACCAAGATCGTCAGGACCGGTGCCATATATATGCTGTAAAAATTTAGCCCTTGCAGGCGCACTCATTTTACTGATGTGCAATGCGCTGCCTCCGCTAAGAGTATATCCGAAACCGTCCATCTCCTGATAGGTCTTATCAGTATTGATGGTTAGCTGTATGTTTTCATTTTTTGGCTGGCCGGTTATTGTTACCGCTTCCTTTTGAAACAGGGCCGATTTATCAGGCATGGTTATCCATAATCCTGTGTTTTCAGATTTGTTGCTCTTTGCAGAACCACAACCTGTTATCATGGCTGCTGAAGCCATGGCAATCACAAATCCTGATAGTAAATTTTTCTTTTTTATATGCATGATAATCCTATGGTACAGTAGCGAACTGCCCCAAAATTTTAATTATGTTTCAATCTTTTTTGTGGCTATTGCCACACAATGGTAGCCACCGCAGTAGGCTCGAGCGAGTAAACGATTTTTTTATCATCAATCTTTACCGCAAATTTTCGTGTTGTTTGCGATGTATTCAGCACCACAAGCACTTTTGAGCCGTCTGTATTAGCAAAGGCTACATTTTGTAAACCCAGCGAATTGTCAAAATTGGTAGAGTTTACCCTTTTGGCTCCCGGCTTTACAAATTTTGAGAAATGCGCAAGCGCATAATATTCAACGTTTTTAGTTACCGATCCGTCAGCACTTACAGTAACTACACCACGGCAATCCATACATCCACCGTTAGTAGGACCCGAATTGCTGTTAAGTGCAAGATTCCAAAGCAATACATTTTTAGACCAGTTACGCGTAGTACCGATAAATATATTGCCGATACTCCATTTTAGATTTTCACCAAAATTGGTGCTCCATCCTCCTCCTGATACTTCGGTAAAGTAAAGGTTCTTGTTAGGATAAGC
>QFQM01000668.1 GCA_003243255.1 Flavobacterium psychrophilum
CATCTGTTCAGCCCGGACGCTTTAAAGAAATATCGGTAAACGGGCACGATTAACAGCAGTACAGCGACACCACTATTCCTGTTTCGATCATCAAATCCCCGTCACTTTCCCTGCGCAACTATGCGGGTCGCAAAACAACCGTCTGGTTTAACAAAGCCCCTTGCAGCTGCCTACACCAGCGCGCTAAACATATGAGGGATAAATTTCCCCTCTAAGTCACTGCGCCTCTTTTTTATCATATAAGAGCACCAGACCTTCTAATCATATGGATAACCATACTGAAAAAGAACGTCATGGATGCGTTAACTTATTGTACTTTTTAGCGCATCCTGCACTTATCACATTACTTTGCGATATCAGCATTCGACATTCCAGATACAAGTACAAACCGAGTAATAATAGACCTGACTTACCCTCTTTGACAATACATTATTATTATATTAAAACCACAACTCGAATAAACACCACCCCATCTAACAGACAAACATTACGGCGCATGAAATATGAACATATAATTACCGATAAAAAGAACAACCCTAATAAACGCTTTACTCTGGCCTATACTATCCGTTCTTCGAACACAATAGCTCATAGCTATTTCTACGCACTTCTCACCATCAATAACATGTAAGAAAATATTACATTACTTGTGTATTAATACACAAATTGATAACCAACAATGTACTTGATTTTACTACTAAAAAACATATCATCCAATTACTTTAAACGATGAGATGAGTAGAAAAACAGCATGAATAGCATGAATAACATCCATGAACTTGAAGTGGTTATTCCTTTTTTAGAAAGTGCATCAGGGAGTCAACTTATATATGCATCTGAGAATCAACGGATCCCATTCACGATAAAAAACAAAAAGTATATCTATTTTTTATCTGAGGGAAAAGTAGATATTCACAGAGCAACAGATGATATTTTGCTCTTTTCTCTCCGTGCACCTGCATTATTGGGCATCATCGCATTAAACGGTGAAAATATATACCATTATTTAAAAACAGCAACAGACTCAAAACTTATTTCCATTGAAAAAAATTCATTTATAGAATTAATTAACACACAATCCTTATGGCGCGAAATTTATATCATATCAACAGAAATGGCAAATTTCTTTTTTAAAAGAGATGAAAAATTCAACTCTAAAAACGTTTATAATATAATAAAAAACAATCTTGAGGTTTTATGGGAACTGCCACAAAACGAACGAGAAAAGATATCCGTCTTTAAGTTCATAATGAGTCGAAGCAACATATCCAGAAGCTCGCTAAATAATATACTGAGAGAATTGAGCGATGGCCAATATATAAAGATAAATAGAGGGAGGCTTTTAGATATGAAAAATCTCCCTGAAAGATACTAGCATCATTCAGGAGGAAATATCATTAACTTCCATCCCGATTTACTTTTCGCACAAATATC
>QFQM01000669.1 GCA_003243255.1 Flavobacterium psychrophilum
GTTCCAACCTCAAAACCGTTCATTACAAAAAATCAGGCATACCGATAATCAATAGTGGCTACGTCACCAACGGTTTCTTTTTTGCCAGGGAATACGTATATGTTGATGCCGCGAAATTTCGAGAAGAGAAGCGAAGTAAGGTGGAGCCTGGCGATATCGTTATGGCAAAAATAGGTGCACGATGTGGGGCAAGCGCAATCCTACCTGAATGGCATGAGACCGGGATAGTTTCTGGGAACTCCCTTAAAATCACCGTAGATAATAGCCGCCATTCATCTCAATACATTTGGCAAGTCCTGTGGAATCTATACACTTCAAACAAGATTGAGGAGTTGAGGATAGTTGGCGCCCAGCCAGCGATATCAATGCCCAACTTGAAGAAATACTTGATATAAAAATTAGTGAACTTATCTATGGGAATAGAGGCCAGGAAAGCGCCCCTGAATACTACTCAAACAACCTTCAAAATAGTCCAACAAAATACATTTCGCAGCCCGATAAACTTATTTATGTCCCTGCCGCAGCACAAAATAAATACCCAGCCCGCTTTGAAGATCCAACTTTTATCAATACCCTGCCACAATTGCGTTTACCTGATGTTGCTTACCGGGGAGAACAATACCGGGTTTTTGAAGTAAAAAAAGACTCTATGATGCGACACCTCGTTGGCGACTTTCTTATAGGCAATAGAATAGATCTTGTCCCTCCTCTACAGATAATTAACTATGGATTATATATAGCCGTTTACAAGGCAGAAATTGTTATGGGATGGCTGGCAATTAAAAGCGAGAATGATGGACTATTTGTGCTACAAAGCCTCAATAGACACCACAATAAACAAATCCTTTTATCCGTAAAAGATATAAAAGAACTTTGGCATGCTGAACGAATCATACACATCATAGAGCCTGTCGTAAGAAGATTCAATATTGAGATATAGGCCAGATTATCCCCTCTTCAATACAACCGCTTCTTCTCCAGAATTTTCTCCTGTTTTTCAGGCGCTTGCATATTAACATAACTACCATCTGCTGGCACTGTTTTTATGCATTTTACCAATCAACCTTTTGGTAACTTTATATAAACCTTCCAGTATGCAAGCGATACTCGTTCCAATAGACTTCTCACCGGTTTCCCGTAATGCCTCCGTTTACGCTGCAGAGTTGGCTCGACTTTTCAATGCGCGCCTGCTACTATTCCATGCCTACATGCTACCCACTCCTGTAAGCGAAGTGCCTTACGTAATGGTAACAGCCGACGAAGTGCAACAGGAAAACGAAGCATTCCTGCAAAAAGAAGCCGACCATTTACACAGTACCTATGGAATACAGATCGACACGCTGGTACGGATCGGCATCGCTTCAGATGAGATCAAAGAAATTACCAAAGATCAACCCATCGACCTGATCGTAATGGGTATGAAAGGTGCCGG
>QFQM01000670.1 GCA_003243255.1 Flavobacterium psychrophilum
AAAAGGTCAAACTGGAACTGGCCAAGGTTGGAGGAAAAAAGAAAAACCTTGCACAGAAGTTCTGGAATCCATCGCTCACTGCGCTGTATCTATTCTTTTCACCGGATAAATCCTGTAGGATAAAATACAGGACAAACTATAAGATTTTACCCAAAAGTTGGGATTTTGAAAAGGAAAGGCTTAAACCAAGTGCCAGCGGAGCGTTGGAATTCAATGTCGAACTGAACAACCTTGCCAACCTCTGCATCCGGGAAGCGATGGGCAAAAAAGACAAAAACCAGTTTCTATCCAAAGAAGATTATAAACAGATCATACAGGGCTGTATCGACAGGGACAATGCGGTAAGCAACGAAATATCCATTTCCCACCTAAAAACACAGTTCCTGTCCTATAAATCCAATTTTGTCAAAGACGGCACACTAAAAGAATACAGGACGGTATTCAAAGGTCTGGAAGACTTTGAAAAACAGAAAGGTATAAATCTTGTCCTTAGGGAACTGGACAGCAAATTTCTCGATCAGTTCGAAGTGTTCCTGAGCAAGAAGAGGAATACGAACGATGAAGAAAAGGAAGGTTTGCTAAATGACACCATACACAAATACATATCCACGTTGAAGGTATTCCTAAAGTGGTGCAACGACAATGATTATCTGGTGCATCCCGACGTTTTCAAAACGCAAAAAACAAACTTTAAGAAGAAAGCCTACAATGAGATCATTGCCCTGTCCGAATCCGAAATAGAAAAACTGATGAACCATGATCTTTCGGACAGACCCAGTCTGGAAAGAGTACGGGATCTGTTCTGTCTATTGTGCTACACAGGGCAAAGATTTGAGGATCTGATCAACTTCGATCCAAAGGATATAAAAAACAATGCTTGGGACTTTATTTCGGTAAAGGTCAAGAAAAGGGTAATCGTACCTTTTGAGGGGTATATAGCCCCTGCAAAAGATATCTTGGAACGTATCGGTTACAGCGTACCCAAGATATCCAACCAGAAGTTCAATGAATACGTAAAAACGGTAGGAAAACTCGCAGGACTGGACGAGACCATCAAGATAACACGGTATTCGGGCAAGCAGAAGCTGGTGATAGAAAAAAGGAAGTACGATTTTCTAACCAGCCATGTCGGCAGAAGATCAATGGTAACGAACCTATTGAGCAGAAACGTACCGATCACGCTTGTACAAAAACTGACGGCACATTCTGACATACGGACTTTAATGAAATACGAATCGGCAAGCACAGATTCGTTAATCGATGCACTCAATAAATTTTAAAACTATGGAAGAAATTTTTTTTAAGTTGAGAAAAGCTTGGAAACTTCGAAAAAACAAATTTGATTTAGGTGGATTTCTGAAAGTAGAGCGTTTCCATACCCCAGGTTATTTAGTGATGTGTATATTCAGCCTGAAAGAGAACGAATACCT
>QFQM01000671.1 GCA_003243255.1 Flavobacterium psychrophilum
TAGATGCGCCTATTAATAACTACCTAGTATCATGGAAGATTCCTGAAAGCGATTTTACAAAGGGTCGACCGGTAACATTAAGAATGTTGCTGAGTCATTCAGCGGGGACATCACAATCTTCCTATTTCGGATTCACACCCGATCAAAAATTACCAACTGTCATTGAAATATTAAGCGGTGCGAAAATCTCGGGAACAAGACCAGTAGTTGTTAACAGCGAGCCCGGCAAGGAGTTTCGATATTCAGGAGGAGGAAGCATGATCGCACAATTAGCGTTGATAGATGTTTCGAAAAAGACTTTTTCTGCATTAACGCAGGAACTAATTTTTGACAAATTGCGGATGGAACATTCAACATTTGAGCAGCCCGTTCCTTCCAAATTTGCAAGTCAAACAGCGTGGGCATATTCTTATGCTTCGTGGTTTAAGGGTATGCCGTATGTGTATCCACAACAAGCGGCAGCCGGACTTTATACCACACCCAGTGATCTAGCGCGTTTGTTAATTGAAATACAGAAGTCTTATCAAGGCAGTGGAAAAATTTTAAGCCAAGAATCCACAAGAAAAATGCTCACTGCTCAATACAATGTTTCTGATGGTTCATATAAAGAACAGATTGGAATTGGACCGTTTCTGATTCAACGTTCCGACAACAATGATCCCGATGGTGTTTATTTTGAATTTACTGGAGTTAATGCGGGTTTTCTGGCCTATGCAATAGGCAGCGTGACAAATGGAAATGGTGCGATTATCATGCTTAATTCAGGAGATGATGTGAATGGCCTTGGCAAAGAAATCAGGCGAGCCATTGCGAAAGTATATAACTGGCCAAATTTTTTGCCTGATGAGATACGCCCATTGAATTTGTCACCGGCTCAATTGGACGAGTACACCGGGCGCTACCGAATGTCGAATGACGAGGTGCTTTATCTGAGACGAGAGAAAAATTATCTGGTCGAGAATATCAATGAGGGCAATGATATTTACTGCTTCCCGATTTCAAAAGATACTATTGTTTTTTCTGACTATAATATAAAAGGATTTTTCCTCAGAGATGAAAATGGAAAAATGATTTCTTTACAAAATATTTACCAGGAAAAGCCGATGGTTAAAATGAGAGATGATGAGTTTTCACCAAGCGAGCTTTTGAAAATGGGAAGATATGATGACGCAAAGGGGCTATTTCGTGGGATGAGAATGAATGAATACCAGATTACCTATTTGGCTTATGATTTAATCAATAAAAAGCCCATGAACGATGAGGCTGCAAGAGTAATTCTTGACTTAGCGAAAGAACTACATCCCAATTCGTCAATCGTTTATAGTCGCTGGGGTGATTTTTATTTAAAGCTCAACGATAAAGCCAGTGCCATCGAAAGTTACCAAAAGGCGCTTGAGCTTGATCCCGCTGATATGCAAGTAAAAGATAT
>QFQM01000672.1 GCA_003243255.1 Flavobacterium psychrophilum
TGATAACCCAGTAAGTCTTTATACAGGTACGCCAGAAATTACTGTTCCCATTTATGAGATAAAGAGTAACAAGCTAAGCCTGCCTATTTCCATCTCATATCACGCGAGTGGAAATAAAGTAGAGGATATCGCTAGTAACGTTGGACTAGGGTGGACATTAAATGCCGGAGGTGTTATTACGCGCACTGTTTACGGTCTTCCGGATGACGTGAACAATGGTTTCTTACATAGTTCAAATACAGTTCCTGCGGATATGAATTTGCCACCCGCGACTGCCCCAACATCAACATTGAGATGGGTTGCAATCAACGCGATGGATGCACAACCTGACATCTTTTATTTCAACTTTGGAAAATATTCCGGAAAATTCATTTTCGATAAAGCGGGTAATTGTTACAGCTTTCCTCATCAGAAATTCCGTATAAAACCTGCTATAGGCCCATTGGCTACTGATAATTCTTGGGAGATTACAACGGAAGATGGGATAACTTATACTTTTGCAGCAAGGGAGACTAGCAGGGTTCAAAGCGTTTGTGCTGTCAATGGTAATATTCCCGCTTCATCGTATTTAAATCAGACCTACGTATCTTCTTGGTATTTAACAAAGATCCAGGCACCACATGTTGATGAGAAAATAACCTTCAGTTATTTTTCACAAGTCTATGAATATGATGTACGCGGTTCGATCAGTAATTTTATAACACAGGATAATATTCAAAGCAATGAGCCTGGGTGGTTACATATATATCCAAATTATAGGAACTTCTGTGATACACATATCAACATCACTTCTGGTCTCATATTATCCTCGATTGAATTTAGGGGAGGTACTATAAACTTTACCAGGAAATCTCGGTCAGATTTAGACGGTGCCTACCGCATTACGGAGATCATTCTTAATAACGTGGCTGATGATTTGGTAAAGAAATTCATACTGGGTAATGATGATTATTTTGATTCAGGGTGCGGAACTTCGATTTGTAAGAGATTGAAACTGAATTCAGTTATAGAAACAGGGAAGGATGGAAGCCAGCTAAAACCTTATCTGTTTGAATATGATACCGAACCACTCCCAGCTCGTAACTCATACGATACAGATCACTGGGGCTATTACAACAAACGTAACAATACTGAGCCCGTTCCGGAATTTGTTGACTATGACCATGCCACTCCTTATGCGTATTTGCCTGGCGCAAACAAAACTCCTGATTTGACTGGAGCGAAAGCAGGAATCTTAACAAAGATTATTTATCCTACAGGTGGCAGTACGGTGTATGAAATGGAATGTAATGAAGCTTACGGGGAAGGGAGTTTTTTTCTAGCTGATAGTGAAAAAGAAAGTCATAAGTTTGTGAAGACATCTGCCAATATTCCTGTTGAGTACAGCCTAACTGAACCAGGTACTACGGATCTGCATATCAAATTT
>QFQM01000140.1 GCA_003243255.1 Flavobacterium psychrophilum
ATGATCTCAGACTGTCAGTGAACTACTTCGTTATTGCGAGTGCAAAAGTAGCGCCTTTTTCCACTTCCGCAAACTTTAATCAACCTTTTTTTTACTTTATTTTAACCTTTATCCTTAACTCGCTGATATGCGCCATTTTGGACACGAAAGTTTTTTCAATGTTTTTTACTTCATCAAGCAGCTAACATGAAAAATTCGTAAAATGGGCAGCCTGACGACCTATATCCTTAAAAAATATGCAGGCAAAACAGCGGTTTATAGAGTAATTTTTAAAGTCACATACTATTATAGATGCAAAAATCCCGAACATGTCGGGATTTATATAGTATAAAGAGTCTGCATTTAATCAAATCGAAGTGCTTTTACCGGAGATATCTTTGTAATAATATATGAAGGGATCAGTAAAAGCGTCACACATATTATTATAGTACCCAGATTAATCAGCAAAATTGCCGGCACATCTATCGCTACGGGCGCAACTGTTACATAATAATTTTCAGGAGGAAGTTTAATTACACCGAAATATTTCTGGATAAGCAGTAAACCTATACTTATTATATTACCCCAAAACAATCCTTTTATTATAAGATAAGCTGCATTATATAAAAATACTTTTCGTACTGACCAGTTTGATGCCCCCAATGCTTTTAACATACCTACCATTTGTGTTCGCTCTAAAATAAGAACAAGTAATGCCACAACCATATTAATAGTAGACACCACAATCATGATAATAATAATGACAAGAATATTAGTATCAAATAATTTTAGCCATTCAAAAATATTAAAGTACTTCTCCTGGATCGTCTGGCAATTTAGAGTAGACGGAATCGCATGATATATCTCTTCTCCCTTTTCTTTTATCTGGCTAAAATCATCTATAAAAACTTCGAACGAACCTACCTGCCCGTCTTTCCATTTATTGATACGCTGTACATGGCGAATATCGCCTATCAAATACGTTGCATCAAACTCCTGAAATCCGGAATTGTATATCCCTACCAGTTTAAACACCCTCAGGTTCGGCATACCATTGCCTCCTTCTTTCATAAAAAAGGTATTAAACGTATCTCCTACTTTCAGGTTAAGCCTATTGGCCAGGTATTGCGACAGCAGTACTTCATTATTCAGGTTATGAAGCAGATCCGGCTTACGGCCGTCAATAATATATTCTTCAAGGACATCCCATTTATATTCTTTGCCCACTCCTTTAAACACAATACCCTCAAAAGCCTGCTCCGTCCTTATAATTCCGGCTTTCGATGCCACTGCCTGAACATGATTAATACCACTTACAGTTTTAAACTTAGGATAAAAATCCTGATGTATTGATAAAGGTTCGACGCTAACCTCAGATTGGTTGTCGTCAAAATTTGAAATAATTACGTGGCCGTTGAATGCAGATACTTTTTCACGTATCTTATCCTGCAGCCCTACTCCTGTTGCAATGGCTATTACCATCATGATAATTCCAACAGCAATCGCAATAATGGCTATTTTTATTATTGGTGCAGATATACTACTTTTATGGTTCTTTGATTTAACCAGCCTTCGGGCTATGAAATATTCTAAATTCAACTGACTTATGGTATCTTATTCGTTGTTCAAAAATACATTTTTATTCTCATTTATACTGATGGCGGCTTGCGGAAATTCAATACAGCCAAAAGTTGAAAGCCAAAAGTCCAAAGTTGCTATTGAAAACACATCAAATGCAGCACCTGTAAACGCCCCAATTAAAACCGGCGCAGATAATTTTGAGCAATACCTTCCTCTATTAAGGAATAAAAAAACCGGAGTTGTTACCAATCAAACCGGAATTGTAAGCCTTGATAATGGCAATGCTATATCGGTTGTTGATTTTTTGATTGACAAAAACATCGATATCAAAAAAATTTACGCTCCCGAACATGGTTTCCGGGGAACAGCTGATGCCGGCGAACTAATAAAAGACGGCAAAGACACCAAAACAGGATTGCCCATAATTTCGCTTTATGGAAACAATAAGAAACCTAAACCGGAACAATTAAAAGATATTGATGTTTTGGTTTTTGACCTTCAGGATGTGGGTGCACGCTTTTACACGTATATCTCTTCACTTCATTATATTATGGAGGCCTGTGCCGAAGAAGGCATAACTCTAATAGTTCTGGACAGGCCAAATCCAAACGGAAGTATTATTGATGGCCCAATACTTGAAAAAGAGAATACAAGTTTTGTGGGAATGCATACTATACCTGTTCTTCACGGAATGACTATTGGAGAATATGCCAAAATGATCAACGGAGAAAAGTGGCTGAAAAATGGTGTAGAATGCAAGCTTACTGTAATTCCATGCACAAATTACAAAAGGGATATGTTTTACGGCCTTCCGGTAAAACCATCACCAAACTTACCAAATGACCAGTCCATAAACCTTTATGCCAGCCTATGTTTTTTCGAAGGAACAAACGTGAGTTTAGGCAGAGGCACAAACAAACAGTTTCAGATCTATGGATCTCCTTCCCTTCCAAAAGAAAAATTCAGTTTCAGTTTTACTCCGGAACCTAATGAAGGTGCAAAAGAACCGCCTCTTAAGGGTAAATTATGTTATGGTGAAGATTTGTCAAAAGCTCCAAAAGTAAAACAACTTGAACTGAAATGGCTGATTAAAGCTTATAATAGCACTGAGGATAAATCCAAATTCTTCATCCCTTTCTTTACAAAACTTGCCGGTACAACAAAACTCCAGCAACAAATAGAAAGCGGTATGAGTGAAGATGCAATAAGAAAATCCTGGGAGTCAGGGTTGTCAAAATTTAAAATAATGCGTAAAAAATATCTCATCTACTCAGAGTAGTTCAGCAAATCTTAATGTTTTTACAAAGTGCTTCCATATACAGTTGTTCTTTTGTAATTTTCAGTATTAATCTAAAAAAAGAACGCCATGAATATTGCAGAAACAGTTGACAACATAATAACCTATATAGTAGACTTTATCGAAAAGATGAAAGGCTATGTAGATAAAATAATAGAATTTTTCATCGACCTGAGAGACCGTATCGAAGGTTTATTAGAATATATTGATGAAAAGCTACACAGCATAACCGACTTTATTGCGGATCTGAAACAGCAACATGAGATTGCAGCGTAAAATTTAAGGCCTTCCCTCTCCGGAAGGCTTTTTATTTTTAATACCTTTTACAGACTTGACCAACGCCCTGTTTACAAAGTACAATATTAGCAGTACTATAAAAACCGGTACTGAGAGAAAGACAATCTCTCCTAGTTTATCTCCAAAGCTGGTTTTAACAACTCTGCTATTTATAAAAAACAATCCGGTGGCTATCAATATCGATACTACCGCAAGAACAAATATTTTTCTGAATGCTTTCATAGTCTTATTCTATTTCCTGCCCAAATTGCAGCAGGTAACCATTGTTATCATAAATTGCAAACTCTCGCATGCCATATTCAAAGCTTTCTAACTCATAGCATACCCTGCATTTGTCTTTCCACGAGTTCCATAACTCATCTACATTATCAGTCACTATATAAAATGAGCCCGTAAAAACAGGAGCTTCAAATGGAATGTGATCATTCGGATATGACAGCATTATCTCTATAGTGTCTTTCTGAAGAGATACCCATCCCCAGGCTTCTTCAAAAGCAGCACATGTAAAACCCAGAACTTCGGTATAAAATTTAACCGTATCGTTTAGCTGCTTTGTATACAGCATTGGTTTCAAAGAAGTAAACTCTGGCATAATCGATTTGTTTGGAAACAAAACTAAACAATTTTCTTTTTCATTTCCTCTACAATATTATAGGCGGCCGGACAGATAGCAACATTCTTTAAAGTAAGATTCGATATCTGCTGAAACTTTTTCCTGTCGGTATGCGGAAATTCACGGCATGCTTTAGGACGAACATCATAGATCATACAATAATTCTCATTGTCCAGAAACGTACAGGGTACACTTTGCAGTACATAATCATTATCTTCATCTACACGAAGATACTGTTCTATAAACTGTTGTGGCTTTTGGCGGAAATGTTTAGAAATGCGTTCGATGTCGGCAATGGTAAAAAGCGGACCTGTTGTCTTGCAGCAATTGGCACAAGTAAGGCAATCCGTCTTTTTAAACTCTGTATCATGCAGTTCCTGCATAATGTAGTCTAAATTTTTAGGTGCTTTCTTTTTAAGCTTATCAAAAAACTTTTTGTTTTCGTTATGCTTATCTTTGGCAAGCTTTGGAAGCTGCTTTAAAAAGTTTTCCATCACACGAGGCATTTATCAATCATCAGGCAAAAGTATAAAAAAATGAAAGACCTTTTCGGAAAAGCAATATTAGACTACCAAACCGGGAATACTCCTGAAGACCTCATTACTGAAACTTCAATATCTGAAGAAGACGAAATGAGTGTCGCTTATCTTTTCAGGAGCTACAAGGAAATGCCCAGGATTGAAAAGAAAGCACTTCAGCTGGCAAAGGGAAGTGTACTTGATATTGGCTGTGGAGCCGGTAGTCACTCGCTTTATTTACAGGATGAGAAGAAACTAAACGTGACTTCCATTGATATTTCAGCAAATGCCATTGAGGCATGCAGACTACGCGGACTCAGGAATGCAAGGGTGGAAAACATGTTGGATATGGAAGGCGAAAAGTTTGACACCATCCTATTGTTAATGAATGGCACGGGTATCTTTGAAAAACTTTCGAAGATATCGACTTATTTACAAAAATTAAAGTCCCTTTTGAATGATGGAGGACAGATACTGATAGACTCTTCCGACATCATCTATATGTTTGATGAAGATGAAGACGGTGGGAAATGGATTCCCTCAGAAAGTTACTATGGTGAACTGACATTCACGTTAACTTATAAAAACGAAAAAGAAGATACTTTCTCGTGGCTGTATGTAGATTATAACACGCTACAAAACGCTGCTCATGCCAATGGACTAAACTGTGAGCTGGTAACCGAAGGCGAGCATTATGATTATCTGGCAAAACTCACACATTTATAAAAAACAAAACCCGGAATAATCCGGGTTTTATTTTTTTTATGCAGACTGCAAATTATTGCATGTACTTCATTAGCATACTTTGTAAACCTGCTCCCCATTCCTGACCAACAGCATTACCTTTTTCAAAAAGAACTTCAGACTTAGAAGTCAGTTTTTTTCCAGCAGGAGACTCATAAAATTTAATAAGTGCTTTGATATCATCGTGAGTAAACTCAGTTACATATATATCTGCCATTTTGCTCATAAGATCGTCAAGAGAAGCATTTAGTTCTTTTTTGAAATCAGCTTGTTTTTCAGCAGGGATATTATTTACAACATCCTTCACTAACAGTTCGAATGTTTTTTTCTGACCGCTCAGGTTAAGAAACTTTACGATATCCTGTTTAAAAGCTGAATCCTGTGCAAAAGTTACCTGTGCTGCGAAAAGCACTAAAAGCGTTAAAAGTAGTTTTTTCATATCGGTATTAATTAGTTACTATGGAATATTAAGATATTTATGTGTTTGTAAAGATACTCTCCATTTCGGATTATTCATTACATAATCTACAATAAGTGGTGTCATTTCTTCTTTTTTGCTCCACTCCGGCTGTAGGAACAGTATCGCATTACCGTTTACTTTGGCAGCCTGTTCTTCGGCAAAGATAAAATCGTGCTTATTGTGAATGATAACCTTCAGTTCATGCGCATGAGCATAAACATCTTCGGTTGGCAATTTAGTCTTTTTGGGAGACAGGCAGATCCAGTCCCAGGTTCCTGATAAAGGATATGCACCGGATGTTTCGATATGAACCCTTAAGCCTGCTGCTTTTAGTTTGGACGTAAGTGGCCCCATATCCCAGGTAAGCGGTTCTCCACCGGTTACTACAATGGTTTTGCAATATTTGGCAGCATTAGCAACGATAACATCAGTCTCCGTTGGTGGATGAAGTTCGGCATTCCAGCTTTCTTTCACATCGCACCAGTGACAACCTACGTCGCAACCACCTACACGGATAAAATATGCCGCCGTACCGGTATGGTAACCCTCACCCTGAATGGTATAGAATTCTTCCATCAGAGGCAGCATCTCTCCTTTTTCAACCTGTATTTGTATTTCCTTCTTCAGCATGATATTTCAAACAGGGTGCAAAGATAAGCATTAATCCCTTTATTTTAAGCAAATAAAAAACCGATGGCATAGCCATCGGTTTTAGTATTATGGAGATATATTATTTTAAAGACTTAAGTTGTCCTTTTACATACTCATCATTAGGATCAAGAGCAAGAGCTTTATTGAAATAATCACCTGCTTTTGTTTTATCCGTTACAGCATAGTAAGCACCTGCGTTTGAGTAAGCATCAAGAAGGTTCTTTTTCTGTTTTGTTACTTCCTCAGGACCTGCAGCATTAACGATCTCGATATATTTATCATAAGACTCTGCCATTGTTTTTAATGACTCCGGAGTCTGGATATACCTGTTTACTTTAGCTCTGTAAAGATATGCATCCTGAGATTTTGCATTAAGCTCAATTACTTTAGCAAGAGCTGTATCTGCTTTTTTAAGGTTTTCAATATTTCCTTTTTGCGCTTCAGCCGACTTGTTTACGTGATCAAAGTAAATTGAATATGCATAGAAGAAATTATCAGCCATTAAGTTTCTGTTATCAGGATTTGTAGTAGCAACTCCGTATACAACAGCCGCAGGGCCATACAATTTCTGTTTGAAAAGTTTCTGACCAACAGCACCAAACTCATTAGTAATATTGATATCTGTCTCAGCAGCTTTCTGAATGTTAGCGATAGCTTCATCAAAAGCAGCCTGGTTTGTTATGATAGCATTACCCTGAGCATCCTGGCCAACGCTTGATGCAAGGTTAGCAAGACCTAAGTAAAGATAGTCACGTGCAATGATACGTTTTGGATCAGCTTTAGCAATCCACTCTTTCATAGATGCAGAACTCTCAGCATACTTACCATTCTCATACTGCGAATAAGCAAGGTAACGAAGTATCCTTGGGTTTACTTTATCCATCTGCTGCATTTTCAATGCTTCAGCTTCAAGTCCTTTGTAGTCATCAGTAAGCAAAAGGAAATCCGCACGTCTCATACGAGAGTTAAGAGAGTAATCCGTAAGCGTCATATATTTTTCATAATATGAAAGTGCCTTAGCGTTGTACTCTTTTTTCTTAGCCGGCTCAGTTACACCCCAAATGTAGTAGGTCTCAGCAAGCTCTCTGTAAACAGGACCATAGTTAGGATTTGAAGCAACTATAGCATCAAACGCCTTGATAGCCTCAGGGAAAGCAACTCTTGTATTTTTAGTGATAACCGCCATCTGAAGTTTAGCCCTTAGAAGTGAGTTATCATAAAGAAGTGCATTACGGTATGCAGAATATGCCTCGCTCTGGTTTCTCTCACCGTAGTAAGCATCACCAAGGCTAAGGTAAGCCTGAGCCGATTTAGCATCTTTTGCAACTGCTTTATTTAAAACAGTAATAGCTTTTTTATAATCCGGTTTTTCAGCGTTGATGTATGCGCGTCCTATGTAGATTAGCTGCTCAACGTCTCTCTTACCTAATTCTTTTTCTACAGCATCAAATTTAGCCTGAGCCGCAGTAGCATTACCTGCATTAAGATCTATCTGTCCAAGCCCGATATTGTTGAAATCGGCATTATTTTTAACCGCTTTACCTTTATTGAAATAAATAGCAGCAGAATCCTGCTCAGTTTGTTTAAGGTAGATATCCCCTAAGAAGAAGTAATTCTTTCCTTCATCCGGAGATGATGAGATAAGCGATTTTAAAATTGTTTTTGCTTTTTGGTATTGTTCGGCATCAATTGCTTTCTTTGCTTCGTTAACATCCTGTGCAGATGCTGCTCCAAAAAATAACAATGATAAACCGAGAAATTTCAACTCTTTCATTTGTATTATTTTATATTTCTACTTGTTCAAATTAAATGCATTACTCTGTCACTTCGATTTCCCTATATGGGAGTTTTACCGGAAGCAGACCTGTCTTTAAAATAATGCGTTGGCCTTCGAATGCACCTATGTAGGTTGCAAAACCCATGCCTAAGCCGTCCCTGCCACTGTAATTTAACACATACACTTTACGTATTAATGGGTAAGAATCCGTGGCTATATTGCTCTGAGTGGGCTTATAATATTTTTTAACACCTTTGTCAATTTTAACATTATCAACTGCCAAAACAGTGATATCTGACACAATTTTTCTCATTTCCTGTGATGGTTGTGACAGCCAGTTTACACCAACAACCCCAACAGACCCGGGATTGTCGTGTACATAACGGATAACTTCCTCATTTGTTTTAAGCGAATAAACATTTTGAGCGGGAAGTTGTTTTACTCCGGCTCTCTTCAAAAGTTCGCCAACAGCACCTGAATTAGCATTATCAAATACTAATTTCTGAACTTTATCTGAAGGTTCACCTTTAATGACCTTTAAAATTTCGTTAAGTTCTACTACGGTATCTTTAGCAGACTTATTCGCAATAAAAGCAATAGCATCGCTGGCGAATTGAGTGATCTGAGGAGTAATCTTACGTTTAACAAAATAAGCATTTTCTTCTTCCGTAAGCAGCCTTGGCATAACCACTACACTTGCTTTGTTCTCCACAAGATCTTTTACCACTTCAGTATCCGATTTGTTTACCTGCGTAACATGAGCTCTCGGATAAACACTGTGAAAAACCTGTAATACATCTTCAACAGCGGGCTGAACCGTATTATCAACCAGTATGGTCGTATTACCGGAAGTAAGTGTTTCTTCTATTTCTTTAGTCCTTGTTGTTTTATCATCCTTACATGAAAAAACAAGAGTAATAATAAAAAGAGAAACGAATATTTTATATGTGTGTTTCATTATAATACTACTAATTACCTGTTTTGCCATAGCCTTATGAATCTGAAAAAAGCATAAACTATGAGCAGTAGCCCGAAAGCGAGCCTTCCATTATATGTAATATTCAGTGGAATTGTTTTCCAGAATATTAGTGTAAGGCCAAGCGCAAGGTATAGCAGAAAGAACAGCATACCTAAAACAAACAGAAATCGCTTTAGGGGCGATTTCTGTGTGTCTTCCTGAGATTGTCTTCTTGAAAGCATCCCAGTTTTCCTTATGATTTAATATTGATCGTAATAGGAAGGTTGTAAGAAGCCCTAACCGGTTTTCCGTTCTGGATACCCGGACTCCACTTAGTCTTAAGCGACTTAAGTACGCGTTCAGCTTCTTTACCAAGTCCATAACCCGGATCTCTCAAAATCTTGATAGCTGTTAATGTACCGTCTTTTTCTACTACGAAAGAAACGTAGATCTTAGCTGTCATGTTCTGGTCGATTTCAGGAATTCTGAAGTTTTTGTTTACATAACCGTAGAATGCCTGTATACCTCCAGGGAATTCAGGTTGTACCTGTAGACCAGCAGAATTATAAACCGTGTTATCCGGAGCTTCAACACCTTTATCAAGGTCACCTGACGGAGTACCGATGTTAACGTCTCCCGTTGGGCTAGCCTCAGCATTCCTTGAACTTGGATCAGCTTCTTTAAACTGCTCTGTTTTCGGTGGATTATCCGGCACTTCTTCTTTCTTTGCTGCCTCAAGTGGCTTAAGTTTTACCTCTTCCACAATTGACTTCGGAGCCTGCATCTGCTCCACCGGTGGTGGAGGTGGTGGAAGCTCAGCTTCTACTGGTGGCTCAGGAATATCAATCACCTCGATTACCTTATCCACATTATCCTCTTTCCCTTTTGCAGCAAGATCACCAATCATATCAGCAATCATAGGCGTTGAGATAAGGAACGTGAACAGGATAGCTCCGATGATAAGTGCCTTTACAGTAGTCTTAGGGTTTTCGGTACGGAGCTGGTAAGCACCATACGCCTTGTTACGGCCTTCAAAGACCATATCAACCCAAGACTTATTAAAAATATTCAGTTTTGACATATCTATTTTTTATTTGTTTAACAAAAGCTAATTAATACAAATTAGTCTTTTTCAACAGGTCAATTTCTCCTGGCGTAATATCACCTATAGCATAAAGCTGTGGGTGGGTAATCGCCATCTCATCAAGGATATCTACAAGGTTTTTATAACTTGCTTTATCGCTCAACTTAATATTTACGATAAGACCTTCATCATCTTTACCTGTATCTCTTTTAGCAATAGCTTTACCTATAGCGATCTGTTTGATAAGATCTTTACGAATACCATCTTTACCGAATTTAGCTTCAGTTGGAGCCTCAACGGGAGCTTCAAATTTACCCCTGTACCACAATATTGTATTGTCTTTACCTACAAGAACAGTTAAAAGCCTTTCTTCAGGGATCTTAGTAACGTCTTCTTTTTTATCTTCTTTATTTTTATCCGGCATTGCAAGCGGCATAGACTGCGGCTTTGACAACGTAGTGGTAAGCATGAAGAACGTAATAAGAAGGAAAGCCAAATCCACCATCGCTGTTAAGTCAACACCCGGGTTTGATTTCTTACTTCTTACCTTGCCACCTTTCTTGCCACCACCGTCGCCGGTATTTAATTCTGCCATTTTATAGTGTGTTTATAAAATTAAAAGTTTTCGTCTCTTAAACCGGTTACAAGAAAGAACCTGTTTTTCTTTTGCTCCTGCAGGATATCAATTACCCTTTTTACAGTTGGATAGTCTTCTTTGGCATCACCCTTAATAGCAACATCAAGATCCTTAAGTTTCTCAGGTGCCAACTCTCCAGCCTGGATTTTCTCCTCCTGGATTTGTTTTTGTGCCTGTCTTGCAAACTTCACCCAGTTACCTAACTGGTTGTTTACTGAATCATAAGGTATCCCTTTTTGAAGATTCCCTTCATTTCTTTTTGCAGGCTCAAGAGCTAAAAGTCCTTTAAGCTGGTTAAGCGGAACACCAAAACCTTCCATGTTAGTGAATGATTTATACTCTTCCTCAGTAAAAGGAATGTTATATTCCGTAGAAATACGCTCAAGCGTTCCTTTTCTGGCATCGCGTGGGATGGTAAAGAACACCTGTTTATCACCTATCGTAATAGTAGCCACACCCTCTTCCGGTAATTTATCAATTACTGTTGAAGCCGGTGTATCAACCGGTTTCGGCTCTGGCTGCTTTGCGGTAGCTGTCATAATAAAGAATGATAGCAGTAGGAATGCCACGTCACACATCGCGGTCATGTCAATCCTGGTGCTCTTCTTTGATATTTTAACTTTAGCCATTATTGATTTTTATTAGCTATGGACTACCTGAAAGT
>QFQM01000673.1 GCA_003243255.1 Flavobacterium psychrophilum
CCAGCGATGGCTTACAAGCCGATGAATTTAATACCAATGCATTAGCCAAACTATCTAACGGCAATCTGGCTTTTGGTGGGATAAACGGCATCAACATCTTCGATCCGCAAAAAGTATTGTCTTCGGGCTTTATGCCTCAAATTTTCATCACAGGTATTCAGATTGGAAATAAAGCACTCGCACCTGGCGATGAAACAGGTGTGCTGAAAGAAACCATTGAACAAACTTCTGCGATCACCCTCTCGCATTTGCAGGATGTGCTCACGCTTGAATTTTCATCGCTTGATTTTACCGCACCAAATCAAAATAAATACCGTTACCAGTTAGTTGGCATTGATGAAGACTGGGTGGAAAGCGGCACAAGACGCACCGCTACTTACCTGCACCTGCCCTCGGGCCATTATGTGTTTAAAGTGCAGGGCAGTAACAGCCAGGGAATGTGGAGCACCAAGATTGCTGAATTAAAAATTGTTGTCACTCCACCGTGGTGGCGCACCTGGTGGGCTTATCTTTTTTATGTGCTGTTGATTGGGGTTGCGATGAGAGCGTATTTTTTATTCAGAATCAACAAAGCAAAACTGCAATCTCAATTGCATTTCGAGCAGCAGGAAGCAAAACGTGTGAAGGAATTAGATATACTCAAGACACAGTTGTATGCCAATATCACGCATGAGTTTCGCACTCCGCTTACCGTCATCATGGGAATGGCGAAACAGGTAAAATCAAAACCTGAAGAACATCTTGATAATGGTATGGATATGATTGTGCGTAACGGCCAGCACCTGCTTGATCTTGTAAATGAAATGCTCGATTTATCAAAACTGGAAGATGGAAAGATGACATTGAACTTGGTAAATGGCGATGTGGTTAATTTTTTGAGATACATTGTAGAATCGTTTCAATCATTAGCAGCCGGCCAGCAAAAACAATTTCATTTTTTATCTGATACGGATGAATTGACGGTGGCTTATGATGCAGAAAAATTAAGGCAGATTATCACCAATCTTTTATCCAATGCCTTAAAGTTTACACCGGCAAAAGGTAATGTGTATGTAAGCATTTCGCAGGAAGAAGCCGCAGATTCTGACCATGCGATTATGGTTTTAAAAGTAAAAGATACCGGCATCGGTATTCCTGAAAACCAGGTCCAGCATATATTCGACCGTTTTTATCAGTTAGACAACAGTCATACGCGCAAAGCAGAAGGCACAGGTATCGGCCTGGCGCTTACCAAAGAATTAGTAAAACTTATTAGCGGAACCATTGCTGTAAAAAGCCCACCGGTTGGCGCCACAAAAGGAACTGAGTTTATCATCACTCTTCCATTAACCAAAGTACTTAATGGAGCAAACGAAAACATACCCGCTGCATTGACAAATAAAAATGGTGTAGTTGCACCTTTACAAACACAAGCAATTGAAT
>QFQM01000674.1 GCA_003243255.1 Flavobacterium psychrophilum
AATATCGATGATCGCTTTTGTCACATTGATATAATCCCCAAGGCTGAAATTAAACTGGGTTTCAAAAAGGGAATTGTCCATCCAGGAAAAAAAACCTTCCAGTTGCGCAGGCACTTCATTGATATCTGTTGAGGGAAAAGAAATGGCCGCGTCGAATAACGCTATTTCGCTCACGTAAGTTGGCAGGGTCTCACCGGATTGAAAAAGACGTTCCCAAATGTCGTAAGGCCAGATGTCCAGTACCGTGGCGAATAAAGCGGCCACTGAGGCAATGTGCTGGAGTTTTTCTATCACTTCCTTTTGCTTTTGCTTTTTTACAAACTCTGGGGTTTCGTAGGGGTATTTTACTGCAAGGTTTAACAGGTAACCATAAGGGATCATCGGCTGGGTTGCTGTTGGATCAAAGCTGATCCGGGAAAAGATCAGGAACCGATTTAATTTTTCATAATAATACTGATCCAGCTCCAATGCCATGATAAGAAACTTCATTACCATGATTCCACCCAGTTCGCTGATAGTAGTTTCCAGGTCAGCCGATAATTTTTCAATACCCTCTTTCACGTTCAGGATAGTATCTTCCAATTCTACCCGGCAACCGAGGTCTCGTAATTTTCTGGCGGCAGTTGCCACATCGAAAGCTCTTGGATAAGCATCCCTGAGACTGCCATGCTCTGCGTATATGGAAGGGCTGAAGAGATTATAGTTTTTGGCATTTTCAATGGCTATTGACCAATCCCCATGACAACTAAAGGTTTTATATGATTTTTGATGATCCTCTATTGTCCGGATGATCAGCAGGTACACCGAGTTATCCGTTTCATTTAGTACAGCGTCGTAAACAAGTGCGTCTTCAATGTCCAGGAATTGCTGGTAGAGAAGTTCCGGCGTTCCCTTTTGCGGTACCAGCGCTTGCTTGATATTACCGGTAAGTTTATCAGTTACCATGCTGCCCATATAAACGCTGCTGATATCAATTCCAAGAAATCCGCAGATCTTATCGGGATCATTTTTGAATGGTTCAATAGTGGCAACGGCGCCATCAACCAAGGATTTAAATATCGTTAGCATAAGTTAACAGGAATAGAAGTTATTGTTTGGGAAAGATCGGTTGCCCGCTTAATCCGAAATAATGCGGATCACCGATATTGTTTTTCAAAGAATAATTGCAGGCATAGCAGGTAAACCAACTGATAAACTTATCATCGGTATAAAATATGTCAATATCCTTTCTATAAACTACCAATGTCTTATATCCGCAACAGGGACATTTGGCCCTGGAGTAAAACTCCGGATGGCTTTCCTGATTCTTTGCATTGGCCTCGTATCTCTCGACGGGATGTTCAAAATAGGGTTCATAATAGGAAAGGTTTCTTTTTAGCAAAGGATCGGTGGAATAAGCAGCCCTTCCCATTTCCTTTAGAT
>QFQM01000141.1 GCA_003243255.1 Flavobacterium psychrophilum
CCTATATCCAAACCTCGTGAAAACCCGGTATTGAACGAACTCAGACGTTTTTACTTCCGTAAGGATCAGCAGGGCATAAGTGAAGAGATTGAAAAAACGTTCAACTTCAACTGGTAAACGAGACTTAGTTAAAATCGGAATGAATACATTATGAAGAATTGCATTTTTATAACGTTCGACGATCGCTATGTAGTTTATGCAAAGGCCTGCATTGCCAGCCTGCGCGAAAACTATCCCAATCATCCCCCTGTTCTCATTAAATACAATGGAAATATCAAACAGGTAATCGATTACTTTTCTTCGATTCCAAATGTTTCATTGTTAGACTTTAAAGTGGATGATCAATATTTGAAGAGTCTGAATCCAGGTGTGATTGGATCTTATATGATTTATGTCAGATTGATCTTATGGACCGAGCTCTTTAATGAATACGATAATTTGATTTACCTCGATTGTGACACTATTATCACCAAACCATTCGACGAGATTGTTGATTCAATTGATTTTTTTGTAGTGGCGGATAATGACACGCAAGGAGTATTTAAAGATGAATTTAAACACGATCGTGAATTGTCTGAGCTCCTCGCTGAAGATCAAATTAATTTTGATCTTATTAATACATCCATGATCAATAGCGGTATGTTTGTATTGCCTAGAAAATACAGGACGATTGAACATGTCGAACAGCTGCGTACTATTTCGGATCGATATGATAAATATATAATGCATTCAGATCAAAGTGTACTCTCTATCTGGGTGTACTTAAATAGAATCCCGATTTCAAAGGATTTTAAATACAATTTTCAAACGCAATTCGTTTTTATGCCTTTTTTTCATGTGTTCGACTTGGAGTCAATCAAGATCATGCACTTCTCTGCTTGGAAGCCAGATAAGAATTATAGTCAGTTATTGAAGCCGGCAGGATATGTGGTAACTGCATTTGAACGATATGAACGATACAGGAGATTGAGTGAAGTGTAATCCCACATCAAATTGAAGGTAGGATATGACTCAATAATTTGATATACATGATCAAAAAATATATCTCTACGAACAGCTTTACAAACGGGCCTAGGCGGATTTCTTCAATCTGAAAACTCTTACAAACAGGGCGAGCTTGCGTAGCAGTCAACCTTGAAGGTTGCATTTCTTTTTTTGTTAATGATTTACGATCGGGCAAGGAGGGATAAGCACTGGTATTGTGCTTGTGTATTACAGGGGATATATTTAAAAAAACTAAAGTGTTCAAGAAAGTCCGGTTCATCAGGAAATCTGTAATAATGTTAACGATCATTATGCTGGACAATCGGTTCTATCGTAAGAAAGTCAGATGATTAAAAGAAGGTGGTGATCAATCCTTAGTTGCTTCCACTTTTCTTAGAAACATGGCGCGATGAGTGGGACCATTATTTTTCTGATAAATGAGCAGAAGTTCATGTTTCTGTCTTTTTTCAAACTCAAGGATCTCGTTTGTTTCATCTGAGAAATAATGAAATTCATCATATGGAAAAAAAATAGTTCTTTTCCCATTTCGTACTAATAAAAGATGCTTGCCACTGCTGCCATCTACCTTGCAAAAAACTTGTTTGTTGGTAGTAATGTACTTTCCTGTTATTTCCTGTAAGCGTTCTTTTCTTACTTTCTTCTGAAGTCTTTCGCGTTGCCTTTTTAAAAGACGAAATATGAATTGATAATCCGTGAAGATATTTGCATTTTTGAAAATGGGCCAGTCATCCAGATTCGTCTTTGTAAAATGATGAAACCCGAATGAGCCATTCCATTTGGTACCTACCCTAGGGCCGCCCTCAAAACTAAATCTTCTCGCTACGCATTCAGGAGCAAAAAGAATCCCGTGCTTTTCGAGTACAGGTCGAAACAATCTTCCGATCATGAGATCTTCCGGGTGAAACTTATTAACACGTTCATCGTTAGCGAGTATCTCACAAAGTCGTTTACTTCGAAGACTGAACCCTCCGTTACCGACATTTTGGTAGTCATCGTACCACCAAGGTGCACCTATATAGTCATACTTTAAGAATGAGTCCGACCATGCCGTTGGATTGAGAATGAAGCCGTCGTATTGAAATATCAGTACATGACTAGTATCAAAAAATTTATGCAAATCTTTGATCAGGAAACGGGAAATGCCTTCATAGCTTAGATGTGGGATGTTAATGATGTTCTTATCCTTGCTTTTCTGAGAGGTAAGAAGTTTTACCTTGCCAAAGATAAAATCCTTCTGACAAATTCGAGATGCTTCTACCAGTCGCTGCACATCAAGGCAATCAATACCTAATAAGGTCACATCAGGTAAGTGTTTTTTTTGTTTCATATGGTCAGAAGTTCCGCTTTATTTCGCGTTAAGTTCATTAAGGAAATCAATGAAAAGGGCTTGCGTGTATTCACTGCTGGAGAGAAGTCCTTCTTGATTATCGGCAGTGAGTCTAGTCAATTTTCGCACTCCGGCGTGTTCTTTGAGAACGGAACATGTGGCTAACGAATCCCCCCACCAATCCCATTCAATAAAACCTTTTGGCTCATTACTAAGGTATACTAGTATAAGTGGAACCTCCTCAGGAGGCATACCTAGGTTAACATAATTCCGAAATACACCCGACGCACAATGCATCAGGCCTGTACTCGGGCCAAATACCATTTTTGTGAAATTCGACGCGAGCAGGCAGATCGTTTGACGCAGATTTAACCCGTTCACAAATAGTAGTTTTTCGGAAATAGCTTCGTCTGTTCGTGACAGGTAAAAGTCTTTCTTTCCTTTATTGTCCTCGTCAAAGACAATGATCTTAGTATTGGACATTGAAGCAAAATAGCTAAGTATTTCTATCTGGTTTTTTTCGTTTAGCACCTTTTCGCTGCTGGTCGACGTGTCTAAAAAGAAGATTACGCGCTCTTCATCGTTAATACCCATGTTCCCGAGGTATTCATTTGCCCACCGCCGCTCTTTTTCATCAACGTATAGTTTTACTGCATCGCGGGTTGGATTATTTGGGTCTGAATTTACGAGTTGGCTATTTAATTCGTCGTATTCAGGGAACACTCGCTTGGGTATTCCTACCGAATACACAGGTAGCTTTAAATAACTTTCATTCAAATTTCCTTTCTCTTCCAGGATTGCTTTAAGTTCCTGTTCCAGATCAGTGACGCAGATGATGATATCATACTTGTCGAACTCAATTCTTTGCCATGGCAGGTTGGTAATTGCACCGATATAGGGATTGTTTTTTAATAACATTGCCGTTGGGGCATAGTATCCTATTGCATTCATATCCATTACTGCATTTGGAAAAAATGTTTTAAACTGTTCAAGTTTAGCGAAACGCCTGCAACTGTCGCCTATGAAATTCTTTTCCAATTCATAGATGAGCAACAGTCTGCGTACTTTAGTTCGGTCAAGTGCATTCATCTTTAGAAAACATTGTTATCTTTTTTATGGACAAGTATTTTTTTCCTTCGAGGGGCACAACACTGACCATTAAGCAAAGATGTTTTACCAAAAGATAGGTTTCCATCCTTGTAAAAAATAAGTTTTCAGCAGTTGTTGATAACTCGCTGCAATGAATGGCGCTTACGATGTGCAATACCTATTGCCTAGTTGTCAAGATACGCACCTTGGTCAAAGTTTCAAAAAGAACTTTCGATAAACTTCATCATTCAAGATCTTACTTAGGGCGTGCTAACCAAGTTATTAACCTTAAGCTTGACGAAATTGAGTATCAAATCTCTAGATATTGATAATAAACTATGTTAACTTTAGTATCTATAACTATTTGATCTATGACATCAACAACACGTTCCCAAGGAAAAAAGACTAAACTCCTGTTTGTGGATCAGGTAGCTCATTTTTTTAAGATCTCACTGAGAAGCCTCGGTAGGAATAAGTCTGCAACCATTTTGAACCTCGCAGGGCTTGCCATAGGCCTGTTTAGCTTTCTCCTGATTTCATTTTATGTGCTTGATGAACTCACATATGATAGCTATCACCCGAATTCGAAGAATATATACCGTATCAGTTATTCCTTTATCAACCGGAATGGTGACAAGATCACAGATTCCAGAGCGGCTGGTCTTTGGGGAATGACTCTAAAAGAACAGAATGCTGACATTATGGAACTGCTTCGGTTCTCAAGATTTGGATGGCCCGGGCAGGTTCAACTCGAAGATAATTCCAAGATATTTCTGGAGCAGGCATTCTTTTGGACGGATTCCACCTATTCAAAAATATTTCCTGTAACAATGATCGCAGGTGGCGACCCTGTCAAGATACTTGCTGATCCAAAAGGAGTTATCATAAACGAAAAAATAGCTAGTAAGTATTTCGGTAGAGAAAATCCTATTGGTAAGACACTGATTTATCAGAGAGAGGGCATAGAAATTCTGCTCACGGTTCGTGGCGTAATGAAAAATGCCCCATCGAATACGCATGCCAAGCCCGATTTTCTTGCATCAAACGAGGCACTTATTCCATTGTGGAAAAAAAACGATGAGGATCGTATTTCAACATGGACTGATTCATTCACTTACACCTTTATCGAACTCAGATCAGGGGCGTCGCTCAGTGCCGTGAATGCGCAATTGAAGCGAATGTTTCTGGAGAATCTGGGAGACCGTGGTAAGTCTGCGGAACCAATATTGGTTCCGATACAAGATATACATTATAATAAGGATATGTTATTCGAGTTGGAACCATCAGGAGATAAAACTGCGGTTTATATTCTTAGTTCGATCGGGTTTCTTATACTTTTTATAGCAGCAATTAACTACATGAACCTCTCCACCGCCAGGAGCATGCAGCGTTCAAAGGAAGTCGGATTGAAGAAAGCGATGGGTTCTCTTCGACCAGCACTCGCAGCACAATTTGTTTGTGAATCTCTTATTATAAGCTTTTTCGCTCTTACCATTGCGATTGTTTTGCTAATCATAATGCTGCCGACAGTTAATTCACTCACTGGAAAGGCGTTTACACTCGCTACGTTTTACATGAGCGAATATACGCTGCTTTTCATTCTATCTTTTTTTGCATTGGGAGTACTTGCTGGCAGTTATCCTGCATTTTATCTTTCGAGCTTTAAGCCAATTACTGCACTACGCGGCCAGTTAAATGTACGCGGCAAGGGAGAAACATTTCGTAAGGGACTTGTAGTTGTACAGTTCAGTATGGCAGTATTCCTTCTTGTTTGTACGTTTGTATTCAATGCGCAGTTATCGATCATATCTAACGATAAACTAAGCTCTAACAAGGACAATATGTTGATGCTATGGATTGAACCTGTAAAGAAGGATGTAAAAATGAATGAGTTCAGGAATGTTCTCAAGAGCCAAGCGAATATTGAAAATGTCACAGTTGGAAATCACCTTCCTCGGTTAGAAAACTTTGGAGTTATCGAAAGGACTTTTATCGTGTCGGAGTTTGGAGACTCCAAGCACGAATGGGAGCAAATTGATGCTGATCCTGATTTTATCGATATGTTTAATATTGATATGATTGCTGGCAGGTGGTTCTCTCATGACAATCCTTCCGATACGGCTGCCATGGTTATCAATGAGGCAATTTTAAAAGAAATGAATCTTACACCTGAGAAAGCGATAGGCCTAACCGTCGAAGACGTCTCCTATACGAATCAACGAAGCAAGATCATTGGCGTGATGCGCAACTTCAGCTACGAGTCGATTCGTACCCAAGTTAAACCTTTAGCAATCAGCGGACGTGCCACTGAAGCAGAAACGATGTACATAAAGGCGACTGGTGACTTTCCATCAACGATCGCTTTTTTGGAAAAAACCTGGCTCAATACTTTTCCTGGCCGACCATTTAGTCATTGGTTTATGTCTGAAGAGTTTGGAAAACTGTATAAAAGTGAAATTCAGACGCAATCCATGTTACGCTACTTGTCTGGGTTCGCAATCCTCATATGTTGCCTAGGTCTTCTTGGGCTTACTTCATTTACAATCGAACGAAAAACTAAAGAGATTGGAATTCGGAAAGTACTAGGAGCATCAACCACGCAGATCATTTTCACAATCCAGTCTAGGTTTGTTGGACTGGTTGCTATCGCCCTAGTTTTTGGAATCGTGCTTTCCTACTTTGCTGCAAGTAAGTGGCTCGATGGATTCGTTTATAAAGCTAACCTTGAAATCTGGGTATTCGTGTTGCCATGCCTGATCGTTCTCGTGCTTTCATCAATTACGATGGCACTACAGTCAATCCGTGTAGCACTAGCTAACCCAGCAACGTCAGTAAAACACGAATAATTCATGTTTTAATTGCGATCGCCTTATTGAATCAGAAGTCATGTACGCTCTGATTGAATTAATTTTCATTGGACATCATCAAGAAAAATATTATAGTAACAATTCTGATCATAGGATCAACATAGGTTCGGAAATTCTAAAACATACACTATCCACAGATGGATGTTTTTTAGAGAATGCTTTAAGGTGGCATAGTGCAGGATGCTGAAATGGAGGACGCATGGAGAATCATGCAAAAAATAACACATTCACTTAATGCGGCGACTACTATCAATGAAATGCGATAACGTCTGAGTAAAATTATTGGGAATAATATTTATAAAAGTACTGTATTCGTTTTCTTCTACACCAATTTTGATAAACATATAAAAATAAGCAACAGGGTTTTTATAAATCATGCAGTTTGATTATAGAAAGTCATCCTGTTAATCTTGGAACACGAAAATACTTTTATCTAAAGCCCATTTTAATAAAACGAAATGCACGGATAGGGGCAGTGGTGGTCATTTTGCCGGGGTGACAATCGGGGAAAATTCTATTGCGGCTACGGGGTGGTTGTTGATAAAGATATTCGTGATAACACAATCGTTGGAGGAGTTCCTGCAAAGCATTTGAAAACAATAGACTCCGTTGAATCATAATTTCTAAAGTGAGTTGTTTTTAAGATCATTAAAATTTTAGTAGTAGGACCCTGAAACCAATGGACGTGTCAAGATTAAATGATGACACTGGGTTTATACTAATATTTTTCGTTGTTAGATTAGGTATGTTTACGAAAGAGTGTAATAGAAAGAAACTCCCTCATATTTCAGTAAGGTTGCATTTCGAATTTGTACTAATTCATGCAAGAAAGCTTATCTTTGTCTCGCTATAGTTGATTGGATGGCGACCCACAAAGAAATGATCCGTTACTCGGGAGAGGATGCAATTGAGATGATCAGAGAGCACAGGAATGAATGGATTGATCGTCTATCATCCGATGAATTCTTAATCCATTACTTGTCAGAACAGTTTTATCGAATTGAAATTTCGACAAACAAGTTATCTTTTATTAAACGGGCATTGACTCAGTTAAAGGTCACCCCAGTTGATCTGGCACATTATTCTAAGTTGATTTTGGAAATGAGACAGAAAGGTTCACTTTCGATATCTAAAAACACGGAAGATTTTTTCCGGGCTGACATCATGAAGGCAATTCAAAACTATCTTTAAATTACTATCATTCATTCATTCATGAATTTAGTTATTAATCCTGGCAGCCGTTGCCTGCTGGATGGAAAAACGGAGGTTGTCGTCTTAAAACCTGCTACACGTTCATATTCGACCTACAATATTGAAATACCGGGGAAAAGCATCGAAACTGTAAAACGACATCGGCTTAAATTGATCAATGCTGTTGTTGAGCCGGTAGATGCAGACCTAGTGAAGTAAGTTAGATTGTATCTGGTAAGTTGTTAAAAGCATTTCGCTTTTCATTCATCCAAGCAATGGCTGCGTCTTGAGTTGTCATTTTAGTTCTCATGTCATTCATAGCTTCGATTTGGGCTGCGTCTCCGTTGGCGACCATTTCTCGTGCGTGCATGCTGACCATTTTTGCAATTTTCTTCAAATGAATTTGCAGTAAAGATTTGATCACAGGCACCGCCAAGTTGTTTGCATGACATTGATTTCATAAATGTAGGTTTCGTTTAAGGTACAAATTACTAATAGAAATGAAGAGAAAAGGGAATGTGTTTTTGCAATTCTTCAATCTGTGATACCCGAATTCCCGCTACCAGAGAGAGATGGTCATCGTCATGTCTTTTCTTATCACATGTCGACCACCATTTGCATATGGCACAGTGACTGACCGGATCGGGGTATAATGCTAAATCTGTACCTGCCATTACCTGCTCAAAGTTTTTCTTGATCAGACGATAGTAAGCACCAAATGCTGAGTACTTATATTTTTCGGTTGGAAAACCTTCTCCAGGTTTAACGACAAACATATTCTCTGGTTCGCTTCTCGGCAGGCTTGGGCTGGAATGAACGCTTCAGCATCGGCAAGCGTTGTACATCTGTCATTAAATGATCGCATCTATGGCCCACGGGTATTTGCTGACTTCAAAATAGGAAAAGGATTTTCTGTTCGCACCGATATAGAAAAGATGAATACCTATGTGCCGACATTAACAGCGGCAGGCTACAGTACAGATAAAGAATACCGCGCCTGGGTGTGGAGTGCTTTTATGGGCTTGAAGAAAGAATATAAATTCACTAAACGCATTAAAGGCAACGCGCAGTTTCTTTATAATCTGTATGATGATCACAACAGCAGCCCTTATGCGGAGAAGCTGGCGGTGAGGATGGGGTTGAATGGCAAATGAAAAAGAAGGTCAAGGCAAAACAAAGTGCCACTTTTAAATAAGTGTCTTTGATAGGGCCCTCTTAAGTCATTTCGATTTGTCCTTATCTATAATGTTAAGAATTAGTTTTCAGTTATACAGTTCTTAGTTATATTGAATGTCAATACGAATTGAACCCTTTTGGTCAAAAATGATTAGGAGGAAATTCGGTGTCCTAATGAAATTGAATTTTAGTTATTGCTTGATTAACAAGTCGATACATAAAATATTCGATTCCCTGCAGCTCCACTGAATGCCTTCCAAAAGCAAGCAAAAGCCCGAATTCGTAATGAATTCGGGCTTTTTGCCTTTTAGACCTATCCAATTTTGATCAAAAGGCGCCGATCCGTAGGGGGTAATTCGGGGACAAATTGAAGTAACAAAAAGTGTCCCCGAATTTCTGTTCAAGCTATTGATAAACAGCTAGTTCGCTAGCTAAACATCTTGAGTTTGAATGTTAAATAAATAATCTTTTAACACATTAAAATCGGTGCACTTTTGTCAGACATGATCAAAGTCCTTTTTTACAACGCGAAGCAAATCAACAAACAGGATTAATTCCCATTTACATGCGAATAACATTGAGCGGCGGTTCGAATGGTTTTCTTCTATAGATTAGCACCCTCTATGAACCTTGATGAATTGCACGGCCTGATACAAGGCACAGACGAAGAATTCAACGCGATCTACCCAAAGCATATCCGGAGGTTGGCTAAGAAACACTGGACACCTATTGCTGTCGCCAAAACGGCAGCGCTTTTTTTGGCTAAGAAACGCGGAACCAAAATACTTGATATCGGTTCGGGTGTAGGTAAGTTTTGTATGGTAGGCGCTGCTGTTACACCGGCACATTTTACCGGAGTGGAGCAGCGCACGGAGCTTTTTGAAATCTCACAACGCCTGTCTGCTTCTTATGGGCTGGATAATACCAGCTATATTAATGAAAACATCATCACGTTGAATTTCCACGGTTTCCAGGGGTTCTATTTGTTCAACTCATTTTATGAAAATCTCGATCCGCGCAACGGCATTGACAAGAAGATTGCTTTGAATGCCAAGCTCTACGAGAGTTACGGGATTCACGTATCCGGGAAACTAAAGTCATTACCTTCCGGTGTACGATTGGCCACTTATCATACCGATGAATGGATGGTCCCTAAGGAATTTGAATTGGTTTATAATCTGTTTGATGGGAATCTAAAGCTATGGGAAAAAATATCTTAATGAACGATACAGGAAGGAGCGATTGTAGCCATGTGTTGTTCAATAAACAGTGGGTACTGTTGCTTGAATCGGATGGGCTTGGTAGCTACTGCATTTTTACATTTTGAACGAATCATTCTTACAATCACGGCAGACAAAACCAAATGGGAGGATACCTAATGGGTAACCACTCCAGATTGATCAGTGGAAATTGTCCGAAGTGAGGCCAGTGGTTTTCGTAAGAGGGACGGCCAGCTTTGTAAAATGAGGCTCCACGCTGACTCTTGAACAACAATCATCATGTTGAGAACGCAATCTCCCGGGCCAATAATGACGGTTTGACATTTTTAACCTGCGGAGAATTCGCGTTATACATCCGCTATGGTTTTTGAAAATGAAAAATTGGCGTGAGCTGAATTTTTGGCAGATTTTTTTATTGAATTTTTATGTGTGTGGCAGGAGGCACAAATTTTGGAAAACAGGTGTGCGGATTCGCGATATCCACAAGAAGTTTAAATTTTAAAAAATGTTTAATTAAATTCTGAAAGGAGAACCAAGTTATGAAAACCTTAGTAAGACCTGGCACTACTTTGTTTCCATCCCTTCCTTCATTACTTGAAGATTTTTTTAACCGCGATTGGGTCGATTCAACACTAGCCAAGAGCAACTTCTCAGCTACGCTGCCTGCCGTGAATGTCAGGGAAACAAATGATAATTTCATCATTGATGTAGCTGCTCCAGGTATGAAGCGCGATGACTTCAAAGTAGAGCTGGACAACAATGTGCTTACCATTTCTTCACATCAGGAGGAGAAACAGGATGAGTCTACCGAAACCGGAAATTATACGCGCAGAAAATTCAACTACCAATCCTTCCGGAGCAGTTTCACATTGCCCGAAAATAAAGTAGAAGGTGAGAAGATTTCTGCACGCTATGTGGATGGCATTCTTCACATCAACGCTCCTAAGAAGGAAGAAGCGAAAGTAAAACCAATCAAGCAGATTGCCATCGGTTGATCAAGCGGGGTGACACCTCTTGCTGATGGATGTCCTGGAATTTAGAATCACGGATAGTGGTGATGTGTTAAATCGATCACTCTTGTAATCGCTTGTGTCCCATCTACGCGATCCGTGATCTTTTCACCTTTCTCTTTCATTCATTGCTAAACGAGATATTTTATGAAAACACTTTTTAGCCCCATTCATTCTTTATCAAACGCTTTTCACGATTCACCTCAGGTAACTTTACGGAACGCCATCTTTGCTAATACGCATGACTGGTTTACTACACCGGTACAGGAAGACGCAGACCGCTTTATGGTAAGTGTGCCCGTGCCTGGAATGAGCAAAGAAGACCTCCATGTGCATATC
>QFQM01000142.1 GCA_003243255.1 Flavobacterium psychrophilum
AATCCTCTGAGGTGTCCCAACTGTGATGATTACAGATATTTAAGAATTAAAAAATATGGTTTTAAAACTGAGGATGAGAAATCAGGCATCGGTCTTAAAATTCCTTTTTACGACTGTGATAGGTGTTCGATTTCTATTCCCATTGCATTAAATGGCGAAATTCTATTTGGCAGGGATGCTATCAGTTATTATCAAGAGAAAACTGCGGAAATATTCCCTGAACTAAAAGAAGGTGAATTTGTTGAGCTTAGAACACCTTTTGAGGGCAAGAAATTTGAAGCCTATGATACCATGGGTTTCACGTATGATTCGCAGGACTACTACTATATCCCGGGATTATATCGTTCTTTTGACGAAGGCTTTTTATGTCCTGTATTTTTTGACAAGGAGTTACTATTATATTATAACAATCATCCTGAATACCGGGTAGTTTTTGCTTCATATTCGCGACTTCATATTTTTGATAAAAATGGTGACAGGATTATCTTTCATGGCTTTGGTATAAATCGAGATGGCCTCATTGTATGTTGGTTAGGAGATTTGGATAAAGAGTTTAAAAAAAGTAAGAATGAAAGACATAAGAAAATCTTTCTCGCATTTAATGAAGCTTCTAATCATGATATTGTTTCAGATTACTATTTTAATCAAATTGAGGCAAACTTCATGGAACCTGATAATGAAGGTCAGTTGTTTGAACTTAGAAATGCATTTGATTCTGCTGTTATTTTCAAGGGAGGAGAGAATATTACTCACATTGACCTGGCAAAAGTTATCGATGAATACAAGCACCCGGTAATTAATGAATCAGATCAAATTAATAGTTCTTACATTAAACTTAATTCTCTGTTAATAGAATCCTTTAGTATTGAAAATTTGAAAAAACTTATTTTACAGACTAGCATTAAGCCATCTGAAATAAAGGGATTAAAAGGGCTTAAATTATTTGAGAAATTTGTAATTAATTATTTGAAGATTGAAGATGGTAATATGGTAGTTTCTCCGCTTTATGTACTTTACGACCTGAGAGTATTGGCAGGGCATATCAAAGACTCAAAATATGACGAGAAAGTAAAAAGCTGTAAACTAAGGTTGAATCTATCAGAAAGTGCTACTGAGATGGAGGTATACAATTGCCTGATTCAAAAGCTAATTGATATGTACAAAATTCTAAAACTTTCTCTAATATAGTCAAACTGCATAGGCCGAAATTAATGTACTTAAATATCAAATTATTAAAGAAATGACTAAAGTTCAATGTTACTTAGAAATAGCCAAGAAAGACCAGTTACTGAACAAGATATTACATCATGAATCCGGAAAAAATTCGCTTCAGATTTTAGAACTGTACATTAAAAACTCAAAAGAAGAAACGAGTGAAGATGTTTATTCTGTTTGGGCATTAGTAAAACATTCCACAATGGGCGGATTGGATCATTTGCCTTTGAATCATATAGAAAGGTTTTACAAGGAATCTCAACCAAAGCCTTAAAAATGATCGAGACCGTTTCAGATTTTTTAGCATCATTTAAGAAATACGCGCTCTCTAAAATAGAGAAAGATGACAGCGACGTAAAACATACTGTCGCAATAGGTGACAATTTTGAAGGGCTTACTGCGGAATTGGTAAGCAAAGCTATATTTAAAGGTTTTAACCTTAAAATGGTCGAAAGAAGTTTTATCTATAATGACAAAGGAGACCTAAGCGATGAGATGGACTGCCTACTGGTGGTCGGCGACGGGCAAAAGATGTCTTTTGCAAACAGGTACAAATACCATGTCAAAGATGTCATTGCTGTATTCCAGGTAAAAAAGACACTTTACAGCAAAGACCTTTATGAATCGCACCAAAATCTGAGATCCGTTCTGGATGTTTCTGAAGGCGCAGAAATTGAGCCTTTTGTAAGCGAGTTGCACAGGACAGCATACCGGTCGATTACTTTAAAGCAACTACCCAGCCGGGAGAGAATGGAAAGATTTTCCGAAAGGGAATATTTCATTTATGACTATGTAAGAAAAGAAGCTTTATCCCCGTTGCGTATCGTAATTGGTTATTATGGTTTTACCACGGAGTATGGCCTACGGGAAGGTTTTGTAAAAAAAATGACTGAGCTTACGAAAAGTGGCCCGGTGCTGGGTTTTGGCCCGGATAGTTTTCCAAGCCTCATTATCTGTGGGGACAGCACAATCATAAAAAATACCGGGATGCCGATGGCAGTACCCCTTACAGATAAGGATTTTTACTTTGAAATTCTTACTTCCTCCTCAGGAAGGCCGATGAACAATCTGTTGGAGCTAGTGTGGACCAGACTATCTTTTAAATTCGGAATCAGCTCCTCAATTTTTGGAAATGATTTTGACACTGAAGCTGTCCATTCGTTCTTATCCTGCAGAGAAAAGAGAATTGATGATGAAAAGATGGGATGGGAATTCAATTACCTCCAGTTAAGCCGTAAAGCGTTAGCGAAGCCGCTGGTCCAAATCAAATGGGAACCAACTAAAATCAACAAAGCAGAATTCATACTACTGGATGTACTTTCTAAGAAAGGTATTATTGATATTAAACATGACCAACATTTTTTAAAATTCCTAAATGACGAAAACCTTTCTCTAAGTACACTTACCAAGCGATTGCTGGATTCCCGAATTATCTATATTGACGAAAATCAAGTCGGCTTATTGGTAAACGAGCTATTGATAGTTTCATCTGAAGAGGGCTTTTTTGCCGGAGAAAATGGAAATGGTAGAATGACATCGTATTTCCAAACTAGAAAAAAAACTTAATTTGCATCCTACCATATACCCAATTGATGATTTAAGTATGCCATTGAAATCATTTAAAGAAAATGGCCGTACCTCATCCGCTACACTATACTGATGACTTAGTATACATTAAACGTACGCGTAACCGTCTTCGCACTCCGAACATAAATCAGAGTCGCTCAGCTTCTCAAAAAAAATCCCGCAACCCTGACACTCTTTGTCATGTAAAATCTCATAATCCACTGATAAAACACTGCCTTTCCGGTCCATTTCGGCGTGCGCAATAAATACCCTCCCACACTCGCCCTCACATCTAATTTTTTCGTTGTAAACTTCAACATAATTTACATTCCCGCATGGACATTCAACATATTCAGCGGCACAATTTGCGCAGCTCGCAGTTCGAATAGCTGTCAGGAAATCTTCGGGCTTGTAAAGGTCGGTGCCGTAATTATCAAAATTTATCCTTATCTGATTTAAATGCTCGACGGATTTTCCGGAATCCGGCACATAAAATTCTTCTGAAAAATGAACTGATGGGTAATAATCACTTTCACATTGATCACAATAGAACCTGTCATCCGCAAATTCTATAGCACGCTGTTCATCGAAGGTCAAGAATTCATCTTCAAAGGAGTTGATCAATTTTCCAAGAGTATAGTAGAAACTGGTTTTAGTCTCAGCTAACTTTGGCGCGAGATCCGGATGGATAATTTCTTTATCGGCAGGAGATGAAAAGTCTCCCTTGTTACTGGATACAAAATAGGATTTAGGATAAAAAACAGCTTCAATACCATCGTCCATTAACTCTGCCGGCAATGCTAATCTGTGATTCTCTTTCAGATATTCAATTGCACTGAGCAGAATTAAAGCATCAGCCATACTATTTTTTTTATCACCAATGAAAGGTGCTTTTCTTTCCAAAGCAAGATCAGTAGCCTCAATTTTAACGTTATTGCTTATTGGGATTCGCTGCGTTTTGTTGAGTAAAAAATCTTCGACATCAACAATATGCTTTTGAAGGTGTGTGATTTTCCTTTTGAAGGCCTGTTCCATTTTTATGCCCAGAGGCCCCAACATCTCATCTGATTCCTCACCTATAAAATTTCTGACCGAACCCAATGCCTCTGAATAACTTTTATACTTGTTGTTGAGGTCTTTGATTTGTTGTTCGGTAGAAGATTTGTTCCGTTTCCATTCTTCAACAACTATTTCATTAATTAGGAAGATAAGCAAACCTTCTTCAGCTCTCCTTTGTATTATTTCAAATATTTTAAGATGTAACTCATCATGCTTATTAGAGAGCACATTGAAGCCATTTGACAAGTATATCCAATTGTTTGTATCTAAAAATATGTATTTCTTCATGGGAGATTAATAATAAATATATCGTCCTATCGCTTAGGTCAAACATTACCATGACGCAATTTTAGGAAAAAAATAATGTTTTGTCGCAGATCGAATATATTAATTATCAGAGATTATTTTCTGCCATCTCCTTTTTTATCTTTGCACTAAAATAATTAGGCGATAGCGTTGTCCTTGCCTTAAACGCAATTACAAAACTTTGTGTTGTCCCGAACCCGGCTTCTTTAGAGAGGGCGTCATGCGTAAAGAGGCGCTTATTCTTGTCGGTCTTTAATTGTTCAATGATGTAGTCTACCTTCAGGTCATTTACATATTGCGTAAAGCTTTTCCCTTTGTAATGCAGGATCACATCAGAAACGTAATGCACATTCGTTTCCAAGTATACTGCCATCGATGCCCTTGTAATATTAGGCTCCAGATAACGCATCGACTGTTCCCATTTATCCAGACGTGCCAATACCTTATCCACTGTTTCCTGCGGGATACCCAGTTCTTTTGGCACATCCCTTGCAGGCCGCGATTTCGGTTTTTTATTTTCCATCAGTTCCCTGAAAATGCGCTCTTGCCGTTTCCTGTTTCTCCTGAAGACGACCACAAGCCAGATACTGGTACATAAAAACGCTCCAGAACTGCCGATAAGGATTTTTCTATACGAATGTTCCTTTGTGAGCTGTCTTTCTATATCCTGCTTTTGCTGCCTTAATTCTGAAGTATCATAATTCTTATGTACGTTGTCATAGAGTTTATCATGACGGTATACTAGCAGGCTGTCGGCTTTAAGAAGCTGGTCAACGTAAAATAATACCTCTTTTGCGTCCTCCTGCTTTTTATAATAATCTATCAAAAGCTCAAAAGTTTCGCGAAGGTCAGGACGCATATATGCCTTTTTATCAAAAGCATACGCTACCCTTTTCAGGTAAGGTATGCTTTCTTTATATCTTGATACCAACCAATATGATTTACCGATATAAAAATTAGCCACTGCAATATTTGCATAATCGTCCAATTTTTCAAGATCGTCAATAGAACGCAAAAGTTTCTGTATAGCAAGGGAATAGTTCTTCGTAAAAAAATCGTTCTGCCCGTCAAGGTGCAAAAAGTAGACATCCATGGTGTGGTTGTCTAATATTATAGATTCAGTAAGCCCCAAATCCACGAATTCTTTTGACCTGCCGAAATTACCCTCATGGCTATAGCATAGCCCCAAAGAATGCAGGATATTCAGATACGCCCTCGGATTATTCGCTTTAAAATAATCCCGGCAGGCTTCGAAAAGCGCTATTGCTTCATCATTTTTACCTAAGTAATATTTTACATGGGCAATATTGTATTTAAGTTTATATTCCAGATACTTGTCATTAGCTTCAACAATATATGGCCGCGCCAGCAGGTAATTTTCCAAGGCCATCTCGTGCCTTTTTTGGTCATAGAATATTATTCCTTTCGAGAGATAAGCTGAACCGATTAATTTTCCACTACCGGACCTGATAGCGGTAATTATCATGCTGTCACTATATGTAATAGCAATTTCATCATTAGCATAATCAGCATAATTCTTATAGCCGTTGATTATCAACTCCCAGTCTCCAGTAGCTTTTGCCTTTTTTAAAAAAGCATGCAGGTATATATCTTGAACAGCCAGTTCTTTTTCAGTGTTCCTTATTCTTGTGAACAAATATTTAAAATCCTTATTGGCAAGCGAATCCACTGAATTTGCTTGAGCACAATGTGAGGATATTAATAAGTGAGTCAAAATTAACACTGCCTGGCAGAGTCGGTTAAATGTCATTATGCGAATTAATTATAATTTCTAAGAATTCAATTTAGAAAATAGCATAAAGTAAGAAAGTGATTTAAGGCGTGGCAAACCAAATGTAGCTATTATCTCACTGATTACATCTGATTTAACATAATTTAAGACTATGGATTTTCTGAAATTCCACAGTGTTATTTCAGAATAGCCAAAATCCTCTGCTTGCAAGGGGATTACAACGCCCATAGTTTTGTTTCGAATTCAAACGACAATAGGGGCTTTATGCCTAAGCAGTTTGTCATCCGGGTGAATGAACTGATCAAACAAATCAGTCACATTTTAATACGAAACTATGAAAACCACTATCTTAATCCCGATGGGAATACTGTCGGTAATGTTATTAATCGCCTGTACAGAAGGCGATCAGCAATTATTGCCTGAAACACCCAATACTTCGGTCTCCCTTAAAAGCTCTCAGGTAATTATTGAAAATAAATCAAATCCGTATGATGCAATTGGACAGGACTATCGCAATTTCCTTTCTTCTTATAAAACCGGCACCTATTCGCCAAGTAATTATGCAGCGGTGGTAAATTCTGTCAATGCGTTAACCGGCTTTACAGCCTTGTCGTCAGGCAATGTGCAATTACGGCTGTTGTTAAATGGCTGTATGAATACTCCGGAAATCACGCTCAGTACATTGCTGCAAAATTCAAATCTTTCGCCAGCTGCCAAAGATCTTTTAACCGATTTTATAAACTCATATCAAAAATTAGCCAACGAACCTTTTAGCAGTGCTTATGATGATATAGTGCTTACTGAAACTGAAGTGTCAAATTCAAATTTACTTATTGCCGATGAACGCAGGATCCTGTTGACAGTTACATCGGTGGTCCGTTACTCGTTATATCACTCGTGCTGTGAAGATACGGACTGGGAAAAATCAGTAGGTAATATTGTCGCCTTCGCGGCGGGCGCACTTGAGAACAATGAGCTAGCCTTACAATATGCACTTATTACCAGTATCGCAGGATTGGAAAATATACAGCTACCTAACTAGTAATTGCCCAGGATAAAGCCCGGGCTTTTGCCTTTAAAACTATTACCTATGGATCGTTCAGCAGGACAGTTACCCGGGGAAGCCTATCTGTACGACGGGAGCGAGAGCACCGAATCTGAAGTAAAGAGGCACAGCTGCGAAGGCGATTTCCTTTTTATTTTTGTGAAATCAGGAATATTCAGGGCAATTGTTGACGGGAAAAAAATATACTGTACTTCAAATGAACTGGTCATCGCTTTATGCCGGCATTATTGCGAAGTGATAAAATACAGCAAGAAAACATCCTGCTACCTTGTAAAAGTGCAATGGCAGTTTATTACAGACATCAAAATGTCCGGGCAATTTATCGAACTTTTGGTTAACAAAGAGAGCGTACGGCTATTTCCCAAAAATTTCGATTCGCGGGTATTGCTTAGGATAATGAAACTTCTCTACTACTACCAGGCATTAAAGGATACCCTGCGATTTCCCTTTTCTTCCTATAAAGCGGCGCTCAGCCTGTTGATTTATCAGGCGGCATGGCAACAGGACAGCACCTCGGGAACCGTCAAAATCACCTACAGCCGAAAGGAGTTGCTGACCCTGCAATTTTTGAAGATGCTGGTCCAGCATTACAGGGAGGAACGGAGCATTACCTTTTATGCAAGATTATTATTTGTGACCCAAGGCTACCTTACTAAGAGCGTACGCGAAGTAACTGGCAAGACAGTCCTTGAATGCATTTATGAGGTATTGCTTAGTGAAGCAAAATACCTTCTGATGAGTACGGACGCGACAATTGAACTTATTAGTGAACAACTTCATTTTAATTCTGCAGGCAGTTTCAGCAGGTTTTTCAAGAAAGAAACCAATCTGACACCAACAGAATACAGAAGAGATTATGGGCGGTAATATTTTTCCGGCAATTACAGGTTAAAGGCTTTTGAAGCAAGTGCGTGTGTTTTGCTGTATCAAATGTAAGAGTATATGGTACGATCAGCAGTTTACAGGGATATTTTGTCAGAAGTGAACGAGAATGAAAAGGACTTTTCCATATCCTACAGTTCAGTAATTGAACAGGCTTCGACTATGATCCCCTTTTTACAGGAAACCCTTAGACGTTTAAAAGACATTCTGCTCAAGGATGGTTTTACCAATACACTTGAAGAGGTCGAATATTTCAGGGAAGTTAAACCACAGGTATTAGGAAAACTGATTTATTACAATGAACTATACCGTCTGGAAACTTCCTGTCCTGTTCAGGGCGGTAAACTCTACAGGAAGTATTTTGCAGTTCAGCTCAAGCTTTTGAAACAGCATAACGCAAGCCAAATGGACATGGACTTTTACCGCTACTACCGTTCGGGAAGGACAGATAGGGATAATGACTATTTCAAGAGAGGCCAAATTTGTTTATCGACGGTTCCCGACAGCTTTTATTTTGAAATGGATGCAAGGTATTCCACGTATTATGACCATTTGGTAGCACGATTCATAGCACAGGATCTTATCTACACTTTTCTGCTTTCGAGGATTAATCCTGATAATCCCGGTGTATTTGGCGATTTTGAAATTCCCGAAGAATTACAATGGACAGGCACAAAGAATGCACTTATTGAACTTATATATGCTTTGCATACATCAGGTGCGCTTTCCAATGGCAAAATAGGTGTCCGCAAAGTCAGCCAGGTATTCCAGGCAATCTTTAAAATTTCTCTCGGCGATGTACATCATGCTTTTCACAGAATGAAGGACCGGTCGGCTAAACGTACCTTATTTATCGACCAGTTAAAAAATTCACTTGAGGACTATATGGATAAAAACCTCTGAGAAACCAAATGCCATTTTAGAGCAGTACGATAGTACTGCTTTTTTTATGCTACAAGCCTCCGTACAGCTAAAAAGTTATGTACCCATTGGCACACCTTGGCAGATTAGATTTACCGGAAATACAACCTTGCAGTCAGTATTAATTCAAAAAGGGATCATCATGAACATTGACAGAAATGAGTTCCATGCCTGGATGGAACGTGTAATGCAGCGTTTTGACCTGCTTGCAGAAAAAATCATAAAGGCCGAAAAGCGCCACAATAGTATTGACGGCGAAGAATTACTGGATAACCAAGATGTGTTGCAGATGCTGAAGATAAGCGCCCGTTCGCTACAGCGTTACCGATCGGGGGGCAGGCTGCCATATTACACCATAAGCGGAAAACTATACTATAAGTTATCGGACGTGCATCAGTTTATAAGGGATAGCTTTCACCGTCAAAGCCCCGTTCGCAAGGCCAACGGTTGACAAACAGGGCTTACAAGTGCCCTGACCATTTCTTTGAAACAGGGCGCAATAGTTTTAACCACTAAAGTAAGATGATATGGCAGAACAGTCAGAAATCCACAAATATCCTGAAGAGCTGAATGAGATGCTGCTGGTATTGGATAAAAACGAAAATAAGGTTAAGGGCGTAAAAAGCCTGAGTAAAGATGGTAAAGTACAGGCAGAAGAAATAAATGAAAAGAACCAACCTGACTTTATGCGCATTGAGCGGCAGGGAGACTTTTTTTCAAACTTCTTCGGCAACTTCATGCGGCAGCTGAAAGAGCCTACCCGCTTTGAGTTTTTTAGGGTTCCTTTTCCATTAGGAAAAGACATTGCACAGGAACTGCAAGGATATCTCAACGATATTGGAAAAGATGCGCAAAAATTGCTCTCCAAACACTCCCTGAACGCAGAATATCAACATAAAAATCATAAAACTATGGAAACAACAGAAACTGAGTACAAGTTTAAGCCGGAACAGGTGAACTGGGAATCACTTGGCAACTTGGGGCTTAACAGAGACCGCCTTGAAAAGATGGGCGTTATGGACAACCTGCTGAAAGGCTTTAAGACAAATGACGTAATACCGCTTACCCTTACTATGGGCGATGCGGTAGCAAAACTGGATGCGAGACTCTCCCTGCAAACCAATGACGCGGGCCAGGTAGTGGTGGCTATGCACGGGATCAGGAAAGAACCCAACCTCAACTATCCTTTCTTTGGCCATGAATTTACCAAAGAAGATAAAGACAACCTCCTCAATACCGGAAATATGGGGAGAGTCGTAGACCTATTCAACCAAAAGAGCAGTGAATTCATCCCCTCTGTTATCAGTGTCGACCGTAAAACCAATGAATTGGTGGCCTATAAAGCAGAATGGATACAGGCTCCCGACGAAATAAAAGGTGTAAAACTTGATGAGCAGCAAAAACAGGCCCTCCAGGAAGGCAAGCCGTTACAGCTTGAAGGCATGATTTCCAGTAAAGGTGAAGCATTTAACGCCACGGTGCAGTTCAATGCCGACAAGCGTTACATCGAATTCCTGTTCGACCGCAATCAGGGGCACAACCAGTCCCAAGGAAGGGTTTACGATGAAGCCCCAAGGGAATTCAGAGGCAAGGAACTGACTGATGAACAATACAGCAAATTCAAAGATGGCCTTACGGTCTTTGTCAGTGGGCTTGTTGATAAAAACGACAAGGAATATCAAGGATATATTACATACAACAGCGAAAGCGGAAAGGTTGGCTTTTCATTTAACAACCCAACGAAATCCAAGGAAGAAGCCATGCCGGCAGGCACGGCTCAAAACCAGCAAGCAACAGCTGAGAACAAATCTTCACAAAGCACGACGGCTTCGAAAGAGAATGAAAAGGGACAGAAAGAGACAGCTACGCCTGACGAGCAACAACAGGAAGAGCCTTCAAAACGCAAAGGCAGGAAAATGTAAGCTTAAAAAAATGTACTATGATAACAATACTGGCAGAAAAACCCAGCGTGGCCCGTGAACTGGCTGCGCTTTTGGGTGCCACTACAAAGAAAGACGGCTATATTGAGGGCAATGGCTATTATATAACCTGGGCTCTGGGGCACCTTATTGCACTGGGACTACCGGAGGACTACAACATTAAAGGGTTTCAGAAGGAAAACCTGCCGATACTGCCATCACCATTTTTGCTTACACTCCGTAAAGGTTCTGGAAAGGAACGACTCCTGCCTGACAAGAGGATCGTAAAGCAACTTGTGAGCGTCGGAGAGTTATTTAAAGACAGTGAGCGTATTATCGTTGCTACCGATGCCGGAAGGGAAGGTGAACTTATCTTCCGTTACATTTACGAATATCTCAATTGCCGTGTCCCCTTTACAAGGCTATGGGTAAGTTCCCTGACTGAGAAAGCCCTCCGCCACGGGCTGGACAATCTATTGCCCGGCAGTGACTTTGACAACCTGTA
>QFQM01000675.1 GCA_003243255.1 Flavobacterium psychrophilum
TTCCCGTTTTTTATATGGCCCAAAAATCTTTCTTCGAAAACACGGCCTGTATGCCTCGCATGAATGATATTTCAGCGCAAACGCAATCTGTTCTTCGGTATAACGGGCTTAACGCATGGCGATCGCCTTCGTTGGCAGATTGAGCATGCCGGAAGAGCTCTCAATGTGACGGCACGACTATGCGGGATACTTACAGCTCCACACGCTACTTTAGCCATCGCCGCTGAAGCTGTAATCTGAGGCGTGAGATGATGCGATGATTGGATTATTGAAAATGTCAGAGTTTTTAAGCGACTACAAAGCGGCATTTAAGCTTAAGAATGTAATTAGCCTGCGACGTTGGGTGTGTTTCAGTTTAAAGAGCATGCTGTTATTCCTGCTGTTAGTATTATTATTCACCCTCTTGCAGTATGTGGCCATAGTATATACGCCACTGTTTGAGTACGTGACGGTTGCGGGTATAAAGTTGTCAAGCATCTATGGCTTAGTTATTGTGCTGGCGGTCAGTTTCGGGCCGAGCGTGCTTTATCTAATCAGAATATTTATCCGATGACATCAGCCAGGACCTTAGCCTGGCGTATATTTTTATATGAAATGGCAACAGGCATTCACTGAGTGCCTGAGATAATATATTGAGAACATTAATCAGGTGCATGGAATTAGGGAAAACCTCTTCGGACGAAGCGTGATACTGTTATCAGTGTTCAGTGTTCAGGTGGGGCCAATGAGCAATACCGATCTTCTCAAGGGTTCGCATCACTGCCACGTAACATCATCCTGGCCATTGGCATACGCTGACAGCTTTTATTGTCATTGCGAGCATTAACTGAGTCATTTCTGGGGTCGATAAAAATAAGCCTGTTTAAACATATCATGGTCAACAAGTCCCCACTACCATCAATATAGCGCCGATTTTTGAACTTTCAGGTATGGTAAGCTTATGATGCCCTTTCTCAGACCCTACAGCGTGAAAACCACAGCAAACCCGCGAAACCTCGCTTGTTGTCTATATCACAAAAAAGAGTAAAAAATTCAAATGAATAATCCGCTATTATTTGTTGGTTTAATGTTTGGTGTATTTAATTGCGGGTATCAATAGTTGATGGTGAATATTGGAATGTTTATTTTTGCACATTAAAAAAAGCATTAAAACAATAATTAAGTTGTACTATTTTAAATACTTCGCCAAAAAGTTAGTTATATACTCTCGATAAATAGGCTCGGGGGTGTATATGAAAAGAAAATTCTCTGTCGCTTTTGTTTTTGGTCTTATCGTTTCATCATTGCCAACGTATGCTGATGATAATATCTCTATTAATTATGGGGTGGGAAGTGCGAAGGTGACCTGCTCCCCGTTGATTAGTACACCCCGATGTTAGTAATGTCTTCATAAGCCACATGAGGACATCCCCATGAA
>QFQM01000143.1 GCA_003243255.1 Flavobacterium psychrophilum
GTAGAAATAATCAGTATTGCCACTCCAGGGAAACATTCACGAAGGTGCGCCACTACCCTTGCCATCTTTCTTTCGTACCAGGTATAGTTTAGCGATCCATAGTTCAAAACGTTAGTACCATATTGAAGTACAATCAGGTCATATCCCAGCTTTTCATTAAAGGCTTTCATTACCTCGGTATTGAAAGTCGCAATTGGAAGCCCGGAGTTACCCCTGTTCGAGAAGTTGTCTACGTGTACGCCTTTACCGTTATCAAAGTTAAATCCGTAAAAAGGAATCGAATCTGCATGTACAAAGTTTGCCTTGAATGATTTCAGATCTCCCATGCCCAGGCTAAGCGTATTGACCCTTTTTGAAGGATTCAGTTTTTTAGCTATGGTATCTTTACCAACAATAAAGTTTACACTTGCTTCTTTGTTACCTGACCTTCCATAGAAAAGCGTTGGATTGTTCAGTGAAGACAAATGCGAAAGATTGCTGGCTTTATATTTAACCCATACCGGTTCAACTGTATCTTTTTTCACAAAGAATACATGACCGTTTACACCAAATGGTTTAGCAGGATTTTTTACATTAAGATAAGAAAGTGTTTTCCAGTTCGACGAGAACTGGTGCGATATCGTACTTCTTGATGGTGCCGACTCTGATGTAATATTCACAAAGCCTACACCTTCACCGCCAAACCTGTTTTGAAGGCTTGCCCTGAATTCCTTAACGATCATGTCGCCATCGGTCATGGAGTCGCCAAAGTAAGCGATTCTTACGTTACCCTGCTGTTTGGTTTCCAGCTGAAGCAGCTTTTCATAGAAAAGCACCAAATGCTGATAACCTTTATAATCGTCAAAATTTTCAGTCGGGAATTTAATGCCATTTACCGCTTCAAAGCTAATCTGGCTATTTTCCTGCAATGTGTCGTTTTCCTCTTCAGCCACACCTTCTTCTTCGGCAGCTGCTTCAAGGGCAAGACTGTCTACCACTACGTTTTTAGTAGCAATAGGCGTTTCAGAAAATATCTTCTTTGGTAAAAAAGGTTTAAACACCAATAGTGATATGATAGATATCACTACAATGGCAAACGACTGAAAAAAGTAAGGCTTATTCTGGCTCATGACTTAACAATTACATGCGCTCAGGCATATCGATACCCAGCAGGCCAAATGCGGCTTTAATAGTTTCACCCACTTTTTTAGAAAGCTGTACCCTGAACAACTTAGTATTCATATCTTCCTCACCAAGTATCGATACCACCTGGTAGTAAGAACTGAATTCTTTAGCAAGGTCATAGGCATAATTAGCAATAATAGCCGGGCTGTAAGAAAGAGCAGCCGTTTGAACTACCGTTACAAAAAGTTCCATTTGCTTTATAAGGTCTTTTTCCTTTGCATGAAGCTCTACCTCAGTCACATCGCTAGCCAGGTCAAAATCAGCTTTACGCAGTATAGCCCTTGTCCTTACATACGACATTTGTATGAAAGGCCCTGAATCTCCATTAAAGTCGATTGACTCGTTTGGATCAAAAAGGATACGTTTCTTAGGATCTACCCTAAGCATCTGGTATTTAAGGGCGCCAAGGCCAATAGTCTCATATAGTTTTGCTTTCTCCTCTTCTGAGTAACCTTCAAGTTTACCCAGTTCTTCAGAGATGCTTTTTGCAGTAGCGGTCATTTCAGCCATCAGGTCATCTGCATCAACTACAGTACCTTCACGGCTTTTCATTTTTCCTGACGGAAGGTCAACCATTCCGTAAGACAGGTGGTACAGATTCTGAGCCCAGTCATACCCTAATTTCTTAAGAATAAGGAAAAGCACCTTAAAGTGATAATCCTGCTCGTTACCTACTGTATATACCATACCGCCAACATCTGAAAAATCCTTCACACGCTGGATTGCAGTACCAATATCCTGAGTAATGTATACCGATGTTCCGTCTGAACGCAATACGATCTTACGGTCTAGCCCATCAGAAGTAAGATCGATCCAAACCGAACCGTCCGGGTCTTTTTCAAACACACCTTTAGCAAGGCCATCAGCAACTACATCTTTACCTAAAAGATAGGTATTGCTTTCATAATAGTTCTGGTCAAAACTAACGCCTATGTTTTTATAGGTCTCTTCAAAACCTTTGTATACCCAACCGTTCATTTTATTCCAAAGCGCCATTACCTCAGCATCACCAGCTTCCCACTTACGAAGCATTTCCTGAGCTTCAAGAAGTATCGGAGCTTTTTTCTTAGCCTCTTCCTCGGTCATACCCGAAGCTACAAGCTCGTTTATCTCATTTTTATAGTGCTTATCAAACTCCACATAGTAATTACCTGCAAGTTTATCTCCCTTTATATTGTCGCTCTCCGGAGTTTCGCCATGACCAAATTTCTCATACGCCAGCATCGACTTACAGATATGGATACCCCTGTCGTTGATAACCTGTGTTTTGTAAACTTTTTTACCGGCAGCCTCTATAATGTTAGCTACAGAATAACCCAGCAATACATTACGTACGTGGCCTAAGTGAAGCGGCTTGTTGGTATTTGGCGAAGCATACTCCACCATAACAGCTTTGCCATTCGGGTCGTGTGCCGGAAAAGCAAATTTGTCATCGTTTTTAATACCATTAAAATAGTTGATATAGTAAGCATCGGCAATAACAAGGTTAAGGAAACCACCTACCACGTTGAATTTTTCTACCTCAACGGTATTTTCAACAAGGTACTCTCCTATTTTATTACCAAGCTCAGCAGGATTGCTGCCTTTGATAACCTTAAGCAGCGGAAAAATAACCATGGTAACATCGCCCTCAAATTCTTTCCGTGTAGCCTGTAGTTCAACTTTTTCTACAGTTACACCAAACAAAGCGTCGACCGCTTTGACAATCTGGAAAGTTAGGATATTCGATAATGCCATTTTGTATTATTTTTTAAGCGTGCAAAGATAAACATATTTTACCAACGTCCTGAAACGATTTTTTGTAAATAAATCATAATTAAAAACAGAATTATGATAATGCTTCAATAATTTTAAAAGCACTGACTCACAGGATATTTCAAATTATTACAGGATACCGCAAAGTTACTCAGAAATTGCCAACCTTATTTTGTTTCTTTCTAAATAACATTTTTTTCGCATTTTTTTGTAACAAAACATACGGTTGATTGTCTTATCGTTAAATACAAAAAGCTGCGTAGTTATAAAATTCAGCCAATGTATGAAGGGCATTCAGTATTGAATGTTAGTTTAACAGACAGTACCTTTGCCAAAGAATCATCAATCAAATCACGAACAATGAAATTTAAGTTCTTATGCATGCTCCTGCTTGGGAGCATCATGACTATGGCTGCCCAAAACACAGGCTCCATATCGGGTAAAATTATTGACAGCAAAACTAAAGAGGCGCTACCGTATGTAAGCATTGTGCTTAAGGAAAACGGCACTGTAACCGGCGGAGGCATCTCTGAAGAAAACGGAACCTTTACCATAAAAGGACTTCCACTGAAAAACTATGCTGTAGAGATACAGTTTATGGGTTATAAAACCGTAAACCTTACAGCAAATCTTAGCGATGCTGCAAAAAGCATCAATCTTGGCACTATCAATATTGTTGAAGAAGCTGCAACGCTTGACGAGGTAAACATTGTAAAAGAAGTTTCTACCATCGAACAAAAGCTCGACAGGAAAGTTATTACGGTAGGACGCGACCTTACCACTGCCGGTGCCACTGCATCAGACATCATGAACAACATACCATCAGTAAATGTTGACCAGGATGGTAAGATATCTTTGCGCGGAAACCAGAACGTAAGGATACTGATTGACGGAAGGCCTACAAACCTTGACCCTGCACAGTTACTAAAACAGATACCTTCGACCATGATAAAAAAGATCGAGCTTATCACTAATCCAAGTGCTAAGTATAATCCTGAAGGTATGAGCGGTATAATCAATATCGTACTGCACAAAAATGCCAATGATGGCTTTAACGGTTCTTTCAACAGCGGAATGACCTTTGGTATCACGCCAAAATTCAACAACTCACTGGACATGAACTACCGTAAGGGCAAAGTGAATTTCTTTGGAAACATCGGTAACAACTTCGGAAAGCATTTTAACGATGGTTTTGTAAACCGTTATGATGTGGTTTCAAAACAGCTAATCGATGTTGTTAACGACAATGAAAACTACCTTGGTAAAATTGGCCTTGATTATTACATCAACGACAACAACACCCTATCGGTTTATACAAACCAGAACTATTCAAACGGGCTGGGTGATGTAAACACAGGTATTATATACCCTACCGGGGCATTTGAGGATATATCGCAAACGTCTACATACGATTCTGACAACTACAACAACAGTTATAACCTTGCCTTTAAACACAAGTTTGAAAAAGAGGGCCACACCCTTGATTTCGAGGCCAACTATAATGACACCAAAACTACTCAGGATGGTGCATTCAGTACGGTAATAGGAAGTGCGGCTCCGGAAGCTTATAACGACCACCTGGTTGACAAGCGTGGCAATGTTACTGCCAACCTTGATTATGTGAATCCGCTTAGCGAAAAATCAACGCTTGAGGCCGGTGCAGAGGTTCGTACTTACAGAACAAAAAACAATTACAACACTAACAATCCGGTAGTAACAGATCCTCAGCAACAGGATGTATACTATACCTACGATATGGATATCTATTCGGCTTATGCCACTTTCGGGCAAAAGTTTGATAAATTCAGCTACCAGATAGGTGCACGTTTAGAGAGCTACAAAGTAGAAGCTGACTTTAACCACGGTTATGCAGGATTCAAAGATGATTATATAACAGTATACCCTTCGGCATACCTTACATATAATATCAATGAAAAGAATATGATGCAGATTAGCTACGGCCGTCGTGTAGACCGTCCGAGCATAGAACAGACCAAGCCTATCAGGGAGTTCTCGACACCGTTGTTCACATCATTCGGTAATCCGGAATTAAGGCCGCAGTTCACCAACTCGGTTGAATGGAATTACACTAAAATGTTTGGTAAAGGCTCATCGGTTACGGGAGGTATTTTCTATCGTTTTGTAAATGATGAGATCAGCAGGATCTTCTACCCTAACGAAACGACTCCTGATAACGACAACGACCAGATCATGAGCTACGGTAACTTTGACAAAACGTACTCATATGGATTTGAAGTATCAATGAACTACCGAATATTCAAATGGTGGGATATTCAGCCAGCAATTGATTTCTCAAGCATCAGGCAACGGGGTATGATCTCGCAGCTTGTAGCAGGTACTACTAACGATTACGAATTCATAACCAAAACAGTTGATGTTAATGCCTTCAATGCAAGGCTAAACAGTAATTTCAGGGTAAATGACCGTCTTAGCTTTAACCTGTTCGGGTTTTACAGAGGACCTGTAAGCAGCGTACAGAACAAAAGTAAAGAAATGTACAAAATAGATTCAGGTGCACGTTATACCCTTCTTGACAACAAGATGTCGTTAAGCGTTCGCTTTAATGATATGTTCAAAACCATGCGTTACGGATTTGATTCCAACAATCCGTTTACCCAAAGCGGTGAGTTCAGATGGGAAAGCCGCACAGTTTACTTCGGAATTAACTATATGTTTGGTGGAGGTAAAAACAGAGCTATGCAACGCAAGCAGCGTGACGACAATACAAAACAAGGCGGTGGAGGAATGTTCTAAACACTACCGCATGACAGCTTAATATGAATCTCCATATTAAATTAGGTTTAGGTTGGAAAAACCCCGGGAGTTGCGCCCGGGGTTTTTGTTTTCTACGCTGTTACGGGTTAATGAGTTTCTGGTTCAGAGTTCCTCACGAAACCCAAAACACTGAACAGTTTATGGTACTATTTCAATAAGTGCATTTTGCTTAACGGCTGCATACAATTCATCAATTTCATCATTGGTTACGGCAATACAACCAGCGGTCCAGTCTTTATGGCGATGCAGTTTACCAATATACCCCCTGCCGTTAGGAAGCCCGTGGATCTTGATATCCCCTCCGGGAGATTTACCCATCTTTTCAGCAGTAGCCTTATCCGCCTCATTGGGATATGACACTCCAAGATTTTTATGATAGGCACTACGTGGATTTCGTGCATTAATGGTATACTTACCCTCCGGAGTTTTATTATCACCTTCAAATTGTTTGTGCCCAACAGGATTTTTACCTAAAGCAATACTGTAGGTCTTAATCAATGTATTTCCTGAATACGCTTCCATTACCCTTTCATCTTTATGCACGATAAGTTTATCTATGTTTACGCCTTTCGGCAGAGGTTTGTCGGGATACCAGTACCAAACAACAAAGCCAACCGGAATAAGGAGTAATAACCAAAGCATATATTTTCTTGTAGATTTCAGATTTCAAAAATAGAAATAAAACACAATCCTGCCCTATTAATAGGGGAAAGCTTCACTCAAACAATAAAAAAACCTGCTTCTAACCTTATAGATTAAGAGCAGGATTCTAAATTACTCGCCAGCAGTGGCTGACTTTATAACTTTAAAAACTTTATGACTTTCAACTAAAGCCTACCATTTAATAATGGCACTTCCCCAGGTAAAGCCGCTACCAAAGGCAGCTAATACCACAGTGTCGCCTTCTTTGATCTTACCCTGTTCCCATGCTTCGGTTAATGCGATTGGCACTGACGCCGCAGTAGTGTTACCATATTTCATGATGTTGTTGTACACCTGATCATCGGTAAGTCCAAATTTTTGCTGGATGAACTGCGATATTCTCAGATTCGCCTGGTGAGGGATTAGCATGTCAATATCGCTTACCTGAAGATTATTGGCGTTAAGCCCTTCATTAATCACCTCGCTAAAACGAACAACCGCATTTTTGAATACGAACTGACCATTCATATACGGATAATAGCTTTCATCATTAGGATCGGCATCAGCAATAATATCGGTTACCCAACGCTTGCCCATACCCGGCGCAGTCAGTGAAAGCTCTTCAGCATGCTGCCCTTCTGAATGCAGGTGTGTAGACAGTATACCTTTAGTAAGGTCTTCTTCACGGCTAAGTACAGCTGCTCCGGCACCATCACCAAAGATTACCGAAACACCACGCCCTCGTGTAGTCATATCCAGTCCGGTAGAATGTACTTCAGAACCTATTACCAATATGTTTTTATACATACCTGTTTTAATGAACTGGTCAGCCACCGAGATAGCATAGATAAAACCTGAACACTGATTACGTACATCAAGTGCTCCCACAGTGCGTTTCATACCAAGGTCTCTCTGCACAAGCACACCCGGCCCAGGGAAATAATAATCAGGGCTAAGGGTTGCAAATATGATGAAGTCAATTTCTTCTTTATCGATACCGGCGCGTTCAATGGCAATCTTTGCTGCCTTTACTCCCATAGTAGTGGTAGTATCTTCGCCTCTTATTATGTGTCTTCTTTCTTTTATGCCGGTGCGTTCCTGGATCCACTCGTCATTAGTATCCATAATTTTGGAAAGATCGTCATTTGTCACAACATTATCCGGAACGTAATAGCCTAAGCCTGAAATTTTTGAATGATACATGAATTGATTATTTTATTAAAAATCAGTTTACAAAATTAAACATTCTGTAAAATTAAACATCATTTAACATCTGATTTTTAGTTAATGCTATTTTTGTAAGATTATATGCAACGTTTAATTCAACCGGAAAAAAAAGCAACATAACGATTTGACAATCAAACCATTTGATTTATTCAATCTTTATTTTATATTTGAACACCAATCCCTCATTTTATGAAGAAATTAGCCACAGCTTTTTTATCGGTATTTTTTGCATTTACCCCAAATGCTCAGGGAAGTGTAAAGAACATCCGAACAACCGAAGATGAAAGAAAAGCAAAACTAAAAGCTCCGGAATATCCCGGGGGCTTAAAAGCATTTCTTAACACCATTGAACCGAAAACACAAAGAGCTATAAGTTACAGACCCGGTTCTATGATATTAACTTTTATGGTTAACGAAGACGGAAGCATCAGCGAAATTGAAACTATTGAAGGCATCAGTCCGAAGTTTGATGAAAAAGTGCGCGAAATAATTGCTACCAGCCCAAAATGGATACCGGGTGAAGAAGCAGGCAGGCCTGTAAAAGCTTACTATAAATTACCGCTACACTTTAATTAACCAAAAGCTTCCCTGTCTACAGCAAGTGATACTTCGGTGTTCACTTCAATTTCCTTATTGTGCTCAAAGAAGATTACCTGACGGTTTAAAGCACCTTTTATAAGGTAACGGCTTCCTTTAAAGTAGCATTGTTTAACTACCACTTTTAGCGGGCCATCTTCAGTAATCCTAAGTTGGTGCGGATATATCAATACCGTTTCATCTGCATTTTGGGTAAGCGTAAGCAATTCGAGCTTAATCTCATTCACCTCTCCAAAAAGCGATGCAGTATATTTATCGTGAGGGAAATAATATATTTCTTTAGATGGCGCTTTGTCCAGCATCTTCCCCCCCTTAAGCACAATGGTCTCATCGGCAAACGAAAGTGCATCGGTACTATCATGCGTTGCCACAATTACAGTAACGCCTTTTTGTTTAAGGTATGCAAAAAGATTACGCCTTAAGGCATTCTTTCTGAAATTATCGATATGGCTAAAAGGCTCATCCAGCAGTAACACTTCAGGCTCAAGAGCCAGTACTTTAGCCAAAGCTATACGCTGCTGCTGACCACCACTAAGATATTTTGCCTTTACACCGGCAAAAGCATTCATCTCAACAATCTCAAGCAGTTCGGTAATGCGCTGCTGCTTTTCTTCAGGGTAAAAATTAGAAAGGAAACTCCCAACATTTTCGGCAGCCGTAACAAAAGGCATAAGATCGAAGTCCTGTGCAAGGTATTTCATGTAAGGCATACCGGGAATCAGGTTGTGCTTAGGCCCGGTCACGACATCGCCTTTATAGGTGATTTCGCCTTCATTAAGGTCGTACAGCCCGTAAATAAGCTTAAGCATGGTGCTCTTGCCACAGCCACTCTCGCCAATAACGGCAATGTTCTGGCCTTTTTTTACGGTAAAATTTATATTGTGGAGAATGATCTTATCGGTATACCCGAATGAGATGTTCTTTACTGCAAGCATTTGTGTTCTATTATTCTGCAAAAATATTCAATTAGGGAATACACTCCACCCTGCTTAACAAATATTAAACTTCAATTTATGTATTTATTATCCGGTTATAGCTATTTAAAATTTTAATATTCTTTTAACAACAGGGCTGTCAATATTATTTAACATGTCACGTTGTAGCAATATCACCTATACTCACTCATTTATTTGTTGGCAGGTATAAAAAAAGACGTTTCCCTTTGCAGAAAACGTCTTTATCAACCTAACCAATTAATAAACATCCCTTACTATATATGCCAAAATAGCGGCACAACAGCAACTGATAGTACTATATACGTAATTATCGGTTGCCCCGGATTTGTATTTAACTAATTTAACAGTAGGGGGCTCTGCCTGATAGTATGAAGAAAACAATCACAATTTTAGCACTTGCGCTAGCCACTCAGGCATTTTCGCAGCTGAGCGTTACGCGTAACCGTTTTAACCAATTTTCATTTGAGGCAGAATATGGACTTACCCACACACGAGGGCCGAAACAAACCAGTTATAAGCATTCGGGCATTGGTTTCCGATATATGCAGAATGAATACTGGGGTGTAAAAGTTGATTATGCCCACGACCGTATAGACGACAATGGCACTCCGGGTACAGGGAGTATTGTTGACAGGGCATCGGTGCAGGCAGTATATAATATTGGCCGCGTTCTTAATTTGAGGGATCTTACCAATGGTAATGTAGGCTTATTGCTGCACAGCGGGGTAGGCTATTCGCGATTAAATCCTTTTGAGGAAAAAAGATACGACAACATAGGTAACTTTATCATAGGCGGCACCGTACAGGTTTATATAAATTCATCGTTTGCACTTAGAGGAGATCTTTCAGGCATACTTAATTTCAGGCAACAAAACTCCTTTTACAGTGAATATCTGAATGAAAATTACACCGGTAAGATGCTGAATGCTTCCATTGGACTTACTTATTATTTTGGCCGTAACGGAAACAGGTCCGATTGGTGGTAATACTAAAAAAGAATCTCATATAACAAAAATAGGCTGCCTGATCAGGCAGCCTATTTTTATATTCTTAAAAGAAATTACTGTTTAGCAGCTTCTTTTTGTGCGTCAGCTTTCATTTTTTCGTTTGCAGTAATAGCAAACTCTACACGGCGGTTTTTAGCCATACCTTCTTTAGTAGCATTGTCAGCGATTGGCTCTGATGGACCACGGCCAGCAGTTACGATTCTTCCTGCACTGATTCCTTTACCTGAAAGATATGTTTTTACAGAAGAAGCTCTCTGCTCAGAAAGTTTCTGATTAAGGTCTGCACCACCTGAACTATCTGTATGCCCTACGATTTGGATATCTGTATCAGGATATTCATTAAATACCGGTACAAGTTTGTCAAGGTTAGTTTTAGCTTTTGCTGTAAGTGTAGATTTACCAAGGTCAAAATTTACAGAGTTTTCTCCAAGAGTAAGTTTGATACCTTCGCCTACCCTTTCAACCTCAGCACCCGGAAGGGCCTGGTCAATTTTCTGGGCTTGTTTGTCCATTCTGTTACCGATAACACCACCGGCAGCACCTCCTACAACACCTCCAATAATAGCTCCAAGGGCAGTATTACCGCCTTTACCAACGTTGTTACCAAGAACACCACCAATAACAGCACCCGATGCAGCACCAATAGCCACACCTCTTTGTGTATTGTTTGTGTTTTTAACAAATTTCTTGGGTGACTTTTCACCACTTTTTTCAACTCTTCTTCCAGTAAATGGATCGTAGATATAAAGCAGATGATCCGAGTACATGGTATGTTTCACCACTTCTTGATTTACGGGAATGGCTGGAAAATGCGTATAAGAGAGAAGAAGAGACCTTCAGTTAGTTGATCTCATATATTTTCCATTTTATTTAGATATCCTAAATAGGCCACATAATTCGGCTGTAAAGGAGGAAAATTCACACCAAGTACAAATGATACAAGATTTTTCACAATTGACTGGATTTAACAAAAACGATGTCAAGAGAATGTTTGAGCAACATATGAGGTCAGTTTATTTTATCTTTGTTGAAAT
>QFQM01000676.1 GCA_003243255.1 Flavobacterium psychrophilum
AATTTCTTTGCACCCTCAGAAACGTCGCTCTTGGGCATTTATCTCACGTGGGGCGCCGCATTTATCGCGACGCGCTTCAGCAGCGGCGGGCGCCCTTGCCACGGTGCTGCTGTCCGCCACGGCCTATGTGGTTTTCTGGAGCGGCCTGTGCCTGGTGGTTGCCGCGCTGGGCGGCAGTTCGGTCGCCAATGCCATGGCCCTCATGGGCTGCTGGGCCGTGCTGACCCTGGTGCTGCCCACGCTGGCCAATGCCGCGCTGTCGCGCGCCATCCCCGTGAGCCAGGGCGTGGAGCTGATGCTGGCCCAGCGCCAGACCGTGCATGGCGCCTGGGACCTGCCGCGCGAGCAGACCATGGAGCGCTTTTTCCGCAGCCACCCCGAATGGCGCGACACCGCGCCGCTGCCTGCAGGCTTTCACTGGAAGTGGTACTACGCCTTCCAGCAGCTCGGCGACGAAAGTGTCGCGCCCCAGTTCGCCGCCTACCGCGCCGGCCTGCAGGCACGCCAGGCCTGGACCGGGCGCCTGGGCTGGCTGCTGCCCGGCGTGGGCGTGCAGGCTGCGCTGCACCGCCAGGCCGGCACCGATTTGCTGGCGCAACTGGCCTATCAGGACGACATCGCCGCCTTTCACGCACGCCTGCGCGCCTTCCTCTATCCCTACCTGTTTGAGGACCGCACATTCGGTGCGCAGGATTTTGCAGCCCAGCCCGTCTTCACGGCCAGCCCACGGCCTGCGCGGCAGGCCTGGGGGCAGACGGCAATGCTGTGGGTGGTGGCTGCGCTGGCCTTGCTGGCCGGCGGTGTTGCCGCAGGCCGCGTGCGGCCGGGCAGGCGCTGAGGCCAAGGGCGAGTGAAAAAGGAAACAGCCATGGTTCAGGCAGGGCCTGCACCATGGCTGTCATCTTCTTGGATCCGTGGGCCCGAGGCTGAGCCCGAGGCGGGCGGCTCCCTGTTATTGCACGTTCTGGTGGCAGTCGCTGCAGACGCCGTACAGCGTCATCTCATGGCGCTCCACCACAAAGCCTTCGGGGGCGATGCGCTGCATGTCGCCCGGACAGCCGGGCACGTTGAACACGCGGTTGCAGCTCATGCAGCGGAAATGGTGGTGGTGGGCGCGGCCGCTGAGTTCGTAGCGCGTGGCCTCGCCGGGCAGGTCCACGGCCTGCACTTCGCCCGCTTCCATCAGCTGCTTGATGTTGCGGTACACCGTGGCCAGCCCGATGGCCGGCACCTCGCGCTGCGCTGCGCCGAGGATCTCGGCCGGAAGCAAGGGGCGTCCAGCCTCTTCCATGACCGTGCGTATCGAGCTGCGTTGACGGGTCGAGCGTTCCATACGTGTCGCATCCCGTACGATCATATGGTCGCTTGTGAAACAGGTGCGGGTGGGTCTGGTACCAATCTTTCATGGCCTGCA
>QFQM01000677.1 GCA_003243255.1 Flavobacterium psychrophilum
TAACGGGAACTCAAATTGCCACTGAAATAGCAGCTAGATATCCTGAAAAAATTGGTGGGCTTGTTTTGATTGGAGGACCGGCGAAGTTCATTTCTATAGAAGCTGGCAAGCCTAAAGACTACGCCCTTGCTGATCTTATCCGTTTCACTGATAACTATACAGCCCCGGTCATGTTCAAAGCGATCTTGAAATCGGCTTGGGATGTCGGAAATTATTTACCAGTGGTTTACTCTATTGACAGTGCAGTTGGTAATTATTTATGGAAACTGTCGGCTGATGTCCCGATGCCAGTAATGATTCGTTATTTGTGCGAATATATTGCCTCAGATGTATCAACAATGTTCAATCAATTGACATGCCCGGTATTGGTGTTGAGACCGGCCTTCAACTCTAAAATTCTGGAAGACCCAATCAACAACTATCTCAAGCCACAATTCATTGACAAATGGGATAGTATTAAATCGAAGAATAACTCCGTAAAAATTATCGATATCCAAAATGCCGGAGTATTTGTGTGGAAAGATGCCCCTAAAAAGACATACTCCGAAATCAGACGATTTATGACAAGCATACAATAACAATATTTTATAAGAAATCAAATAGTATCATGAATAAGTTATTTGAAAGCAGAAGATTTTTTCTGAAAATGGGCATTGCCGGAGTACTTGGCTATTTGTTTGCCCCTATCCAATTAAATGCAAAAAATAACAAAACGATGGAAAATCCAAAACTTGATCCCGCTCTTGTAAAGGACTTTGTGGCCAACTGCCATGGAGACTTGGTTAAAGTTAAGGCTTTGTATACACAGGAGCCGATGCTGATCTATGCTTCTCATGATTGGCAAAATGGAGACTTTGAAAATGGTATTGAAGCTGCAGGCCATGTAGGTAATGTGGAAATTGCTAGGTTCCTGCTCAGTAAAGGTGCCAGAATCAATTTCTTCACGCTTTGCATGCTGGGAGAATTCGAAATCGTAAAAAAAATGCTCGAACTCTATCCAGACATGTTACACTCAAAAGGGCCTCACGGGTTTACGCCGCTGCATCATGCAACTGTAGGAAAAGATGCAGCAGTCAAGGTAAAAGATTATTTACTTTCTCTGGGGGCATCCGAAATGCAGGTTAAGCTTAACCCATAAATATTTTCAGAAATTCCATGTCAAGGAATGTCACTACCTCGCTCATCATAAAAAGCGCATCAGAAGATTTAATAGATGCGTTTGTGAATCCATGCAAACTCATGCAATGGTGGTTAGTTGAAAGGTGTTTAATTGAGCCAAAAGTTGGTGGGACGTATACGCTTACCTGGAATATCAATGCAAATGGGGTGGGTTATGTAATGTCGGGAAGTATTTTAGCCTTCAATCCTAAAAGTCAGTTAATAATAACCAATCTTGTATACATCAATCCTC
>QFQM01000678.1 GCA_003243255.1 Flavobacterium psychrophilum
CTCAAGCCTTCCGAGCTGACGCCGCTGAGCGCGCTGGAACTGGCGACCATCGTCAACGACGCCGGCCTGCCGCCAGGCGTGCTCAACGTGCTGCCTGGCCTGGGCAGCGAAGCCGGCGCAGCGCTGGTGGAACACCCTGGCATCGACAAGATCGCCTTTACCGGCAGCGTACCGACCGGTAGCCGGATCATGCAGGCCGCGGCCCGTGAGGTGAAGAACATCAGCCTGGAACTGGGCGGCAAGTCGCCCTTCATCGTCTTCGCCGACAGTGACATCGAAGCGGCAGTGGAATGGATCATGTTCGGCATCTTCTGGAACCAGGGCCAGGTCTGCTCCGCCACCTCACGCGTACTGGTGGAACGCTCGCTGTACCCCACCCTGCTGCAGCGCCTGAGCGATGCAGCGCAGAAGATTCGCATCGGCAACGGACTGGAGCCAGGCGTGCTGCTCGGCCCGCTGGTCAGCGCTGGCCAGCACGCCAAGGTCAGCGCCGCCATTGCCCAAGGCATCGCCGATGGCGCGCGCCTGATTTGCGGCGGCAAACGGCCTGCCGAACAGGACCAGGGCTGGTTCATGCAGCCCACGGTATTTGCCGACGTACCGCTGGATTGCGCCCTGTGGTGCGAGGAAATCTTCGGCCCGGTGGTCTGCGTCAACCCATTCGACACCGAGGCCGAGGCCTTGCAACTGGCCAATGACAGCGAATTCGGCCTGGCGGCTGCGGTGATGTCCAGGGATCTCCAACGCTGCGAACGCATCGCCCAGGCCTTGCAGGCCGGCATCGTCTGGATCAACTGCTCGCAACCCACCTTCAGCGAATTGCCCTGGGGCGGCGTCAAACGCAGCGGCATCGGTCGCGAGTTGGGTGAGTGGGGCCTGGACAACTACCTGGAAACCAAGCAGATCACCCGCTATGAAAGCAGCGAAGCGTGGGGCTGGTACTTGAAGTAAGAGAATGTCGACGTTGGGGCGCTCAACGCCCCACCAGCAGATAGTCCAGCACCCGCGTCATCAGCACGTTGCCTGGCAAGTAGCTGCGTGGTTCACCGGCCAATTGCGCGGGGGTTTGCACCCAGGGGCCAGGCCTGAGCTCATCGGCGCATGCATCCAGCAAGTCGGCGACGATGGCGGGCGTCATCTCCGGATGGCATTGCAGACCAATCACCCGCCGCCCGAGCTGGAACGCCTGGTGCGGGCACGCCTCACTCGACGCCAGCAAGGTGGCGCCCGCAGGCAGTTCGAAGGTTTCACCGTGCCAGTGCAACAGCTCGATACGGTCGGGAAAGACGAAGCAGCCCTCGCCGACCGACGCCGCCCGCCAGACCGGAAACCAGCCGATCTCGGCCTGCGCGTTGGGCTGCACACGAGCGCCCAGTGCGCTGGCGATTAGCTGTGCGCCCAGACAGATGC
>QFQM01000679.1 GCA_003243255.1 Flavobacterium psychrophilum
GGATGACAGAAGAGGATAAGAAGCTTGGATACCCCCTATGCTCATTGGTAACGCACACTGAAAGAAAGGCTCTAAAAGAGGATGACTACTCGCCAACGGACACAATTGAGATGCATGGAGAATATGCTCCGTGCTCACATTGCAAAGGCGCGATGAACACTGCAGTTGATAGTGGAAGAGTTGCCCGGATATTATATTATTGGAAAGGTAAAATATGGGAAGCCGGAGCAGCTGCAAGAAAGCTGCGGAATAAGAAAAAGCGCTCCGCCGGAATGTGTTCGAATGATTAATCAAGGAAAATCATGAATGATATAAAAGAAATTATGAGCGTGGAATTGTGGCAATCAGCATCAAATGATAGAAGAAAAGAAATATGCAATGAAATATTAAATAGGCTACCTAAGAGATACAAGTTAATCAAGCCATTTATTGCGCAAAATCCAATCAACAAACAACCTATTGAAGTGCCATGCTTTTATGATGAAAAATATGAGACGCCTCTGAATCTAATATTTGGAGGAAATTTCCAATATGGATCATCGCACTCTCACATGGAAGAAATAAAAAATAAACATTTCACTGAAGAATGGCACATGATCTCACATCTCATTCATCCATCAAATGGAAACGAAAGGAAGAATGTCAATCCATTTTTAATGAGCAGATTTCCTTTGTATGAGTGGGTTGCAGAGGATAACATTGATCTATCAAGCGAATTAGAAAGGCCGGATTTTTCCAGCGAAGATGGTCCTTTCCCCATATATATAAGCGTCAACGAAGCATCTCAATTTTTAAAGAAAACTGGTTATAGGGCTCCTTGGGATTTTGAATGGGAGTATGTTGCAAAGGACTATCAGAATAATCTTTTTATTAGTGGAAACGATATTCCAAATTCTAATACTTTGGAAAAAATCTGTCTTACACAATTCGGCGATGCAAAATTAAATAAAGAAGCCGCAAATAACTTCGGCATAGCATCTCTATCAGTAGCAACATTTACTAGAATTGGACAACAAGACAGTGACATCATTATTCGAGGAGGAGCTGCTGGATTTTATCCATTTCAGCAATATTCACAGTTCGCAACATTATTGACGGAAATTCAATTACCTCTATCTAACATGCCAGGAGAATTATCTGGATTAAGGCTTTGTCTTGATATACCAAACGCCAAATAATCAATAAATTAAGCATTCGAACCGCTTTAGCCTTCATTCGCACAATCTCACTGCAGAACTGAACATGTAAGCAGCAACAGACTGACCTAATGGCTCTACTACGGCTCGGGTCACTTGCACCAGATCTCGCTGACAGTCAAGTGCTCAGCGGCATCGAACGCACCCAAGGCACGCTGACCAGCCGCTATGGCTGGGACCCCATGGGCCGCCTCACCTCGCACAAGGTCAGCC
>QFQM01000680.1 GCA_003243255.1 Flavobacterium psychrophilum
ATGATCTGCTCCAGGCGCTGCGCGAGGTGGCCGGCGAGGCTGGCCTGATCACTGACGCCGAGCGCATGCAGAGCTACCTGAGCGACTGGCGCGGCGCCTACCGTGGTCAGGCGGCCGCAGTGCTGCGTCCGGCTTCGACCGAGGAGGTTGCTGCCGTGGTGCGCCTGTGTGCGCAGGCCAGCGTTGCCCTGGTGCCGCAAGGCGGCAATACCGGCCTGTGCGGTGGCTCGATTCCGGACGACAGCGGAGCGCAGATCGTACTGTCGCTGACGCGCATGAAGCGCATCCGCGCAGTGGACGTGGCCAACGAAACCATCACCGTCGAAGCCGGAGTGATCCTGCAGCAACTGCAGGAGGTCGCCGCCGAAGTCGGCCGGCTGTTCCCGCTGTCGCTGGGCGCCGAGGGCAGCTGCACGGTCGGCGGCAACCTGGCAACCAATGCCGGCGGCACTGCGGTGCTGCGCTACGGCAACATGCGCGACCTGGCCCTGGGCCTGGAGGTGGTGTTGCCTGATGGGCGCATCTGGGACGGCCTACGTGGGCTGCGCAAGGACAATACCGGCTACGATCTCAAGCACCTGTTCATCGGCAGCGAGGGCACCCTGGGCATCATCACCGCCGCCGTGCTCAAGTTGTTTCCCGCCGTGCGCAGCCTGACCACCGCCTGGGTGGCGCTGCCCAGCACGCAGGCGGCCGTCGAGCTGATCGGGCAGATGCGCAGCCTGTGCGGCGACCGCCTGACCGGCTTCGAGCTGATGTCGCGGCAAAGCGTCGAGTTCGTCCTGCTCCATGTCGCCGGTGTCAGTGATCCCTTCGCCGAGGTGCACCCCTGGTACGTACTGATCGAGCTGGGTGACACCCAGCCCAACGCGCCTTTGAACGAACTGCTCGAACAGGGCCTCGGCGCCGCCTTCGAACAAGGCGTGGCGCTGGATGCCGTGGTCGCCGCCAGCGACGCCCAGGTGCGCGCCTTGTGGGCACTGCGCGAGGGCATCTCGGAGGCGCAGAACCATGAGGGGCCGAGCCTCAAGCACGACATCAGCGTGCCGGTCAGTCGTATTCCCGACTTCATCGCGCGTACCGATCAGGCGTTGCAGCAGACGTTTCCCGGTGTGCGTATCGTGGCCTACGGGCACGTCGGCGACGGCAACCTGCATTACAACATCAGCAAGCCCATCGGCGCCGAGGATGCCGTGTTCAAGGCGCAGGCCGAAGCGATCATGCACGTGATCTACGACCAGACCTTGCACTATGCCGGTAGCATCAGCGCCGAACATGGCTTGGGCCAGGCCAAGCGCCTGGCTGCGCAGCACTACAAGGCGCCGCTGGAGCTGGAGTTGATGGCCCGCGTCAAGCAGGCGCTGGATCCGGCCGGGCTGATGAATCCGGGCAAATTACTGTGAGTC
>QFQM01000681.1 GCA_003243255.1 Flavobacterium psychrophilum
CCGTTATCGGTCATAAACAAGGTGGGAGTCTGCAGCGGAACCGCATTCAGCCACGGACTTTTCGGAATCAAAGCTTTTTCTTTATAAGGTCCGTTTTTCAGGGTTGGAAGCATATTGGCATTTTTTGTAAGCCCGGCAATACTCCAATGGATTTCTCCTGCATCATTTTTTAAGATCTGTCGTGAAATGTCAATCTGGTTTTTAATTTCTGTCGGCCTGTCAGAAGATCTCACCTCAACGGTATTCAGTCCCGGCCAGAGATGGCGCTTCATAGTGTTTTCAGACTGCCACCAGTTTAATAAAGCTTCAAAACCCTGACCTTTAGCATCGATCGTCCAGTACAGTTGGGGAGAAAAATAATCGACCCAGCCTTTATTCAGCCATAGTTTGGCATCGGCATACAGCTCGTCGTACTGTGAAGATCCTGTAATGCCTTCCGGATAACCCGGTTTCCAGATCCCGAACGGGCTGATCCCGAATCTTACGTAGCTTTTTTCTGCATGGATTTCCTTATAGATCCTTTCAACAAATTTATTGACATTATCCCTTCTCCAGTCGGCTCTTGATAATGTTCCGCCACTGCTTATATAGGCATTCCAGGTTTTATGGTCGGGAAAATCAGCGCCCCTGTTGTAGGTGGCATACGGATAGAAATAGTCATCAAAATGAACGGCATCAATATCATACCGCTGCACAATATCTTTTACCACATTGGAAACGTGGCCCTGGGTTTTAGGATCAGCAGGATCAAACCAATACATCCCGTTCTTTAGCCGTATCACAATATCCGAAAGCTTATTCACCATGGATAAACCGTTGGGTGGGCCTCCATTCGCGTGATGGGCACGGTAAGGATTCAGCCATACATGAAGCTCCAATCCTCTTTTGTGGGCTTCTTCAATCCAGAACTGTAAAGGATCGTAGTTCGGATAAGGAGCTTTTCCTGTTTCCCCTGTCAGAAAATACGACCACGGCTCGATATTACTGGTATATAAAGCATCCGCCGAAGGTCTTACCTGGAAGATAACGGCATTAAAATTATTGTCCTTCAGCATATCCAGCATACTGATGGCTTCGGCTTTCTGCTGATCTACGGTCAGATTCGTCTTGGAAGGCCAGTTGATATTGGCTACACTGGCAATCCATGCTCCGCGGAACTCTCTTTTGATTTCCGGAAGGTTGGTTTTAAAGACTTCTTCCACCGGTATTTTTGTCGTTTTAGCGGCAATAGTAGAGTCTTTTGAAGCTGGAGATGACTGTTGTGCTGTATTTTTATTTTTTACGGGTTTTGTGGTGTCAGCCAACGTTTTAGAACTGCTGCAAGAAGCGAAAAACCCCAATAATAAGATTAATTTTAAGTAACTTAAATATTTTAATTAATATATAATTAATTAATTAATTAATT
>QFQM01000144.1 GCA_003243255.1 Flavobacterium psychrophilum
GTAGCGGGAACAGGACTCGAACCTGTGACCTTCGGGTTATGAGCCCGACGAGCTGCCTACTGCTCTATCCCGCGATGTTTCGAGTGCAAAAGTACTACGAATTATTAGATTTGCAAGTAAAAAAGATAAAAATCTTTTATTTTCCGCTTTATTTCTACTATTGCGCTGATATGACTACCTTTGCAGCTTAATTATTTTTTTATGTCACACAAAGCAGGCTTTGTAAATATCATCGGTAACCCAAACGTAGGCAAATCTACTCTTATGAATGCTTTTGTAGGAGAGCGTTTATCTATCATCACATCTAAAGCGCAAACTACGCGCCATCGTATTTTAGGTATTGTAAATGGTGATGATTTTCAGGTGGTATTATCCGACACACCGGGTATCATCAAACCGGCCTATGAATTGCAGGCTAACATGATGGATTTCGTAAAATCTGCTTTTGAAGATGCCGATGTTCTTATCTATATGGTAGAGACAGGTGAAAAGGAACTGAAAGACGAAGCATTCTTCAACAAGATCGTTAATGCTAAAATCCCCGTTTTACTATTATTAAACAAGATTGACAAATCATCTCAGGAACAGCTTGAGGAGCAGGTAGCGCTTTGGAAAGAAAAAGTGCCTAATGCCGAACTTTATCCTATCTCTGCCCTTGAGAACTTTAATGTAAAAGAAGTTTTCAATCGTATACTCGATCTATTACCGGAATCTCCTCCTTATTATCCAAAAGATGCACTTACCGATAAGCCGGAGCGTTTCTTTGTGAATGAGACCATACGTGAGAAAATCCTTTTGAACTATGATAAAGAGATTCCATATGCTGTAGAGATCGAAACAGAACAGTTTATTGAAGACGATGACATCATCCGTATCAGTGCACTGATCATGGTGGAGCGCGAAACACAAAAGGGAATCATCATCGGTCACAAAGGTGCCGCCCTTAAAAAGGTAGGTATCGAAGCGAGAACCGATCTTGAGAAATTCTTCGGAAAAAAAATACACCTGCAAATGTTCGTAAAAGTGAACAAGAACTGGAGAAGTAATGCTTACCAGCTACGCAGGTTTGGATATGACCAGAAATAGTTTACAGTGGTCAGTTTACAGTTTGCAGTCGCCAATGACTTTAGACTTTTAAACTTTATGACTTTATAAACTTATAATACGTACTTTTGCAAAAAATTTAAAAACAGTAATGAATAATATAGTAGCTATAGTAGGAAGGCCAAATGTAGGTAAGTCTACTTTTTTTAACCGACTGATACAGCGAAGAGAAGCTATTGTAGACTCTGTTAGCGGTGTAACCCGTGACAGGAACTACGGAAAAAGCGAATGGAACGGAAAAGAATTCTCTGTAATCGACACAGGTGGTTACATCAAAGGTTCTGAAGATATTTTTGAAGCTGAGATTCGCCGCCAGGTGGAGCTTGCCATAGATGAGTCTGACGTTATCGTATTCGTGGTAGACGTTGAAGAAGGCATCACACCTATGGATGAAGAGGTAGCCAAACTACTTAGAAAAGTTACTAAACCCGTACTTCTAGCTGTAAATAAGGTTGATAATGCCATGCGTGAAAAAGACGCTGTAGAGTTTTACAACCTTGGGCTTGGCGATTACTATACCATTGCAGGTATGAGCGGATCGGGTACAGGAGAGCTTCTTGATGCTCTTGTAGACCTGCTTCCTGAAGCTGAAGCACCCGATGAAAATGCCGAAGCACTTCCGCGTTTTGCAGTAGTAGGACGCCCGAATGCCGGTAAATCATCATTCATCAATGCCCTTATTGGTGAAGACCGTTATATCGTTACTGACATTGCCGGTACTACCCGTGATGCTATTGATACTAAATACAACCGTTTCGGATTTGAATTCAACCTTGTAGATACTGCGGGTATCCGTCGTAAGGCAAAGGTTAAAGAAGATCTTGAGTTTTACTCGGTAATGCGTTCGGTTAGGGCAATTGAGCATAGTGACATCTGTATACTTGTTATTGATGCTACCCGTGGTTTTGAAGGTCAGGATCAGAGCATCTTCTGGCTTGCTGAAAAAAACCGTAAGGGTATCGTTATCCTTGTAAACAAATGGGATCTTGTAGAAAAAGATACTATGTCTACCCGTGATTACGAACGTAAGATACGTGAAGAGCTGCAACCTTTCACCGATGTACCTATCCTGTTCGTTTCGGCACTTACAAAACAGCGTTTGCTAAAAGCATTAGAAACTGCCGTTGAAGTGTTTGAAAACAGAAAACAGCGCATTGCTACTTCTAAACTTAACGAAACCATGCTTCCTATCATTGAGAATATGCCACCACCGGCACTAAAGGGTAAGTATGTAAAGATTAAGTTCTGTATGCAGTTGCCGACACCTACACCTCAGTTTGTGTTCTTCTGTAATCTGCCGCAGTATGTAAAAGAACCATATAAGCGTTTCCTTGAAAACAAGATGCGTGAAATATACAATCTGTCGGGTGTTCCGATTGATATCTATTTCCGTCAGAAATAATATGATACCCCTGAAATTTCAGGGGTATTTTTTTGAATTCATTTCATCATTTTTAACACTACTTTCAACTATTATTTTTGTTTTTAAGACACTAATATGGTTAATTAGCTGTTTATAAGGAATAACCTTACTCATTGCTTTTTTATGCGTAAAATACTCACCCTACTCCTACTCTTATGCTCTTTTTTTGGCTTTAGCCAGACTATATCATTAAAAGGAAAAATCACTGATTCCCAGGATTTCCCATTGGAGTCGGCTACCATTTATCTATCATCAGTTAAGGACTCATCGGTTATAGATTATACCATATCCGGAAAAACCGGCTTGTGGGAAATCAAAACAAAAAAAATAACCACACCTGTATTCTTAAAGGTATCCTATGTAGGACTGCAAAACCATAAAGAACAGTTTGAGTTTCTAGATCAGGATCGCGACTTTGGCACCATTAAACTTGCAGATCAGTCGACAGAGCTTAATGAGGTGGTTATTCAGGCAGATATCCCTCCGGTACGTATCAAAAAAGACACACTTGAATTTAATGCTGCCTCTTTTAAAGTAAGGCCTGATGCTAATGTACAAACCCTTTTGAAACAGCTTCCCGGAGTTGACATTGATGCTGATGGAAAAATTACCATTAACGGTAAAGAAGTAAACCAGGTACTTGTAAACGGCAAACCTTTTTTTGATGCTGATGGACAAATAGCCCTTAAAAACCTGCCTGCAGAAATAATTAATAAAGTACAGGTAAGTGACACTAAAACAAGAAAAGAAGAACTCGCAGGACAAAAAGCCAGTGGCGATAACTCAAGCATTAACCTCACCATAAAAAAAGATAAGAACAAAGGTTTTTTTGGTAAAGTTATGGGCGGCTATGGTAGCGACGACAGGTACGAAAGCAACCTGATCGTTAATTATTTTAAGGACAAGATGAAGCTAAGCCTGTTAGCCGCATCAAACAATATAAACTCATCCGGGTTTACCTTTAGTGAGGTTTTTGACAGTATGGGCAGTGGGCGTAATACTATGAACTTACTCAACACAGGCGGTGGTAGTGGAATTACCAAAACTGACCTTGTTGGACTTAATTATGCTGATGAATGGTTTAAAGGATTTGATGCCGGCCTAAGTTATAACTATACAGGTACTAATACCGAAAATAACAATCGTACTTCTTCAATCAATTACCTTCCGGTTAGCGAAGATGAAGATAATCCCGGAACAGAATTAGACAAGAGCTATACCACGCAATCAGTTTCACGTACTAATAACGAACGTTATTCTAATATAGCTAATAGTGACTTTAAATATAAAATAGATTCTACTTCTACACTTCATTTCGGCCCAAGATTTAATGTTACAAACTCTAAATCGACTACGGAATCAGAAAGATTTTCAGATCGTATTGCCGATGGAAAACGTATGAATGAAAGCAATGCGTTTAGCAACAGTGAGACCAACTCAAATTCATTTAGCAACCAGTTCACTTACAACAAACAATTTACCTCCAGAAAAGGCAGGGGAATCAGTGCTGTTTTAGGCAATACTAACAGTAAAAACGACAATAAAAGTATAAACCAGTCAAGTACTCTAAAATACAGATATCCCGGCACTGAAACCATTATTGAAACTGACAACAGGAATCAGACCATTAATACCGACTCTTACTCAGACTCCTATAACGTTTCAATAGAATACACAGAACCTGTCACCGATTCTCTCGAACTTAATATTAGCTCAGAATATAATTTTGCACGTTCTGTAGATAATCGTGATACTTATGATTATGACAGCACTACAGGAAATTATTCAACCTACAACGATGCGCTTTCTAATTACCTGACATCTGAGACTTCTACGATTTCGCCAAGAGCGGGAGTCCGTTTAGATTTAGGCAAGCTTAATATAAACGCGGGTGGAGGAACCAACGTTGCTGTATTTAAGAACTTTGGTTCTTACATGGGACAGGATTATAAAGTAAATAAAGATTACCTGTTGCCTTTGGCCGATATGAACATGAGATATTCTTTCGCCAAAACCAAATCGATGAATTTTAACTACAACTATGCCGTAAGCTTTCCGCAATCTTACCAAATACTGCCAATAGCCGATCTGAGCAATCCTTTAAATACTACTACAGGTAACCCTGATCTGAACCCTAACAAATCGCACAGGCTGAGAGCAGGATACCGCAATTTTAATATGGCTACAAAATCAGGATTCAATTTGTGGTTAAGCTCTACGTTCTATGACAGTCAGGTTTCACAATATACTATTACAGATAATAGCGGTAAAAACACTACCTCATACAGAAACATTTCAGGTACAATGACTAGCTCTCTCTCAATAAACTGGAATAAAACTTTTAAGAAAGACGCACATACTTACCGACTTAGCCTTTCTGCACTAACAGGTTATAACATTGACAAAGGATTTCTGAATGGTGAGCTTTATGACAGTAAATCGGTACGTTTAAGCCCTACCGTTAATTTCAACTATGATTATGGAGAATTGCTAACCATAAACCCCTCATACACATACACATATAACGAATACAACTACACCAATTACAGGATCATTTCCAGTTCAAACTATGTACATCGTGTTAACCTGCAAACCACGAGTTACTGGCCCAAACATGTAGTTTTTGGCAATGACTTCGGTTACACCTATAATTCCAATATTGCGGATGGGTACAAGAAAGACTTTTATCTTTGGAATACCAGTATTGGCTACAACTTCCTGAACGATGATCTTTTGTTCAAAGTAAAAGTATATGACGTTTTAAACCAAAACCTTGGCACTTCGAGAACCATTGGCCCAACCAGCATAGTAGACCAGGAAAATACTGTTCTGAAACGTTATGTTATGTTTTCACTTACCTACAAATTAGAAAAATTTGGAGGAGTAAAAAGCAATAACAGGCCGCGTGAAAGGCGTTTTGAAATGAGAAGGGTAGATTAAATTCTAAATTTTAACATTATAATTCATACTAAAGTGTTTATTTAGCTGTTTTATAAGGATAAACCTACTAACAGCCAATCACTTTACATGCGCCAATTACTAGCCTTACTACTATTTTTTGCAGTCTTATCTGCAACAGGACAGAACATTACATTAAAAGGAAAGATTACCGACAATCAAAACTTTGCTCTTGAATCTGCCACAGTATATATTACTGCGGTAAAAGATTCTTCAATCGTAAACTACACCATTACTGACAAAAACGGTAACTGGGAGCTAAAGACGAAGAAACTGACCAAACCTGTTTTTCTAAAAGTATCTTATGTAGGACTTGCCGATTACAAAGAAGAGATACAAAGTATTGAACAGGACCGTGACTTCGGTACTCTTAAGCTGGAAGACAGATCAACCGAACTTAATGAGGTGGTTATAGAAAATGAGATACCTCCTATCCGTGTAAAAAAAGACACCCTTGAATTCAACGCTGCATCATTTAAAGTCAGGCCTGATGCCAACGTAAAAACTTTACTGGAGCAATTACCCGGTGTAACGGTAGATGATGAAGGCAAAATCAAGGTTAACGGAAAAGAAGTAAACCAGATACTGGTTAACGGTAAACCTTTTTTTGATAAGGACGGTAAGATTGCCCTTGAAAATCTTCCGGCAGAGATTATAAATAAAGTTCAGGTAACAGATACCAAAACGAAGGAAGAGGAATATACAGGAAAAGCAGCCGAAGGCAATAACGCAAGCATTAACCTGACCATTGATGAAGACAAGAATAAAGGATTCTTTAGCCGTTTTGTAGGTGGATATGGCAGCGATAAGCGTTATGAAGCCAATGCGCTTGTAAATTACTTTAAGGGGAACCGTAAGATAAGCCTGCTTGCTTCATCAAACAACATCAATACTACGGGTTTCAGTATGAATGAGGTGTTTGACAGCATGAGTGGCGGCAGAAACAACAGCATTTACATGAGCGGTGACGGAAGTTTTGGTATTAACGGAATGCATTTTGGCGGAGGTGATGGAATTACACGCACCAATATTTTTGGTATTACCTATGGCGACCAGTGGTTTAAAGGATTTGATCCTAACATCAATTATTTTTATACCGGTGCCGATACTGAAAATAACAGCAAAACAAGATCGGAAACTTTCCTCCCTGAGGAAAACAGCACTACACCCGGCACTTCGGCAAATAAAAGCCTTATAAGCGAATCCGAATCAAGGAGTGACAGTTTTAAATATGCCCATAACTTTAGTTCTGAATTTGAATTTAAAGTAGACTCTACCACCACGGTATTTTTTGCTCCAAAATTCATGAAAGCGAGCGAAAAGACCAATGTTGATTCCAGAAGCAATACCAGAAACCAGGATGGAAAACTGCTTAATGAAAGTAGTGGCACAAATGACAATGACATTGATAAAAACGCATTTGAAAGCCAGTTTACTGTAACAAAAATGCTGAACAAAAAAGGCAGGTCGGTAAGCCTTGAATTCAATTCAGAAAACGACAAGGAAGACAGGGCACAATACAACAATTCATCTACGTTTTTCTATGAAGACACCAATAATGACGGCATAGATGAAACCCGGGCTGATACCAGGAACCAATTGGTTACCAACGGAAACAGCAGGGACAATTATGATGTTCATATTAGGTTCAATGAAGCTATTACCGACTCCTTACGTTTAAAGGTAGCTGTTCAGTTTCGTGATGAAACAAACGTTCAAAACCGTAAAGGTTTTAATTTTGATGGCACTACAAACAATTTCTCTGACATATCAGACGAGCTTACAAATTACACCAAAGGGAATACCAGCAGGATAACACCTTATGCAGGTTTTAACCTGAATAAAAAGAAATACAGCTTTGGGGTGTCTTTAGGGACATCTGTAATTAATTTCAGGAATTTCGGTTCTTACATGGGCACAAATTATACCGTAAACCGCGACTACCTGTTGCCTTATGCAAATGCAAATGCCAACTTTAAGCTGGACAAATCGAAGTCTGTATACCTTAGTTACAACTACAACGCAAGTATGGCTTCGGCAACACAGATATTACCAATTGAAGACTTAAGCAGCCCTATGTATACAACCATAGGAAACGAAAATCTGGATCCAAACGTTTCGCATTCCATGTATCTTAGCTTTTATGACTATGATTGGGCTACCAATAGCGGATACTCATTTTATGGTGGGGGTACTTATAACGAAAATGAAGTAATAACTTTTACCGATATAGATGATAGTGCAAAACGTACTATTCAATATGGTAACATGAGCGGAACTTATAATGCCTGGCTGGGCGGTAACTGGAACAAACAAATTAAGACGGAAGGCGCCAGCAAATACCGAATAAACCTTAACCTGTACAGTTCATTAAGCCATGATAAAGGTATAACCAACAATCTTGAATATGAGGCAACCTCTTATTCAATAGGCCCAAAAGTCGGCTTTAGCTATGACTATGGCGAGCTCTTAAACATAAGCCCTATCTACAGTTTTACATATAACGAGTCGCATTACACCAATTATGCTACCGATTTCCAGTCGAATTTTGTACACAAAGCCGGACTGCAAACAACCAGCTACTGGCCTAAGCATATAGTGTTTGGTAATGACTTTACTTATACTTACAACTCTAATCTTGGCGACGGCTTTAAAAAGGATTTCTTTTTATGGAATACCAGCCTTGGATATAATTTCCTGAGCAACAAAATGATGTTTAAAGTTAAAGTATATGATATGCTGAACCAAAACCTGGGAACATCGCGCTACATTTCCCCTACAGCAGTAACCGATATGCAAAACACGGTGCTTAAACGTTATGTAATGTTCTCTTTAAGCCTTAAACTCGATAAGTTTGGCACAAAGAAAAAAGAAGGAGATGAAGATGATCGTTTCTGGTTCTTCTAAATAAAAAAGGCTGCAATTGCAGCCTTTTTTATTATTGTTACTTTTACCAGCCTCCTGATGCTCCGCCGCCGCCGCCGCCGCCGCCGCCGAAACCGCCGCCAAAGCCGCCACCACCGAAACCTCCTCCGGAGCTACCACCGCCAAAGCCACCAAAACCGCCTCCTCCGCTATTGCGGCCAAGACTGCTAAGGATAAGTATATCGGTAAGCGTTGAGCCGAAGCCACCACTGTTATTGTTTCCTCCGCGACCACCTCCTCTTTTTGAAAGGATTATAATTACGATAATAAATATAATAATGAATATGAAGATTCCTGCACCGCCACCATCATCACCTTTTCTAAGGTTTTTACGTTCTTCTTTATATTCTCCCTTCATTACATTGATAATGGCTGTTGTCCCATTATCAATACCTTTGTAAAAATCACCTTGCTTAAAAGCAGGAGTGATGTCGTTCTCAATGATAAGTCTAGACATCGCATCAGTCAATAGATGCTCGACACCGTAACCTGTTGAAATAGCTAGTTTTCTGTCATCTTTCGCTATAAGCAGCACAACTCCATTGTCTTTCCCTTTTTGTCCTACACCCCAACCATGAAGTATATCAGTACCATATCTGCTTGGATCTTCTCCATCAGTGGTAGGCACTACTACCACAACAATCTGGGTTGAAGTACTGTCAGCATAACTGATAAGCTTTTGCTCAATTGCCTTCTTTTGGCTTTCATCAAGCAAAGTAGTTCCTATTTCATAGTAGCTTGTCTCAAAGGAAGGCTTAGGTGGAATTTTACCCTGACCAAAAGCAATAAAAGAGTATAGAAATAAAAGTAAAAAAGTACTTTTTTGTAATATGTTTTTCATTAGCCTTTTGAAATTTCGTTTGGCAATTCATTTGTATCATCATCAGCATATGGGAAATATTGTTTCAGGCGGTCGCCTGCTCTCAATATACCTTCAGCCAAACCCTGTGCAAAACGTTTCTCTTTGAAATGATCAATAACAACGTCTTTGGTACAGTCCCAAAAATCATCCTCTACAGCATTATCGATACCAGCATCACCTATGATAGCAAAAGTTCTGTCTTCGGTAGCCATATAAAACAACACTCCGTTTCGGGCTGCTGTTCTATCCATGCCTAAAAGATGAAAAACCTCCCTGGCTCTTTCGAGAGGAGGTTTTTCATGATGACTTTCGATATGCACCCTTATCTCACCCGAAGTATTCTTTTCGGCAGCAACAATAGCGTCAACTATCTGCTGCTCCTCTTCAGGGGTTAAAAAGTCTTCAGCTGTCATATATTATTTGAAATCAAATTTTACTTCCGGAGCTTTTTCAGCACCTTCTTCAGCTTTGAACCTTGGCATTTTTTCGAAACCGAATATACCTGCAAACATAGCTCCGGGGAAACCTTCAGTTTTCACCTCATATTTGCTAGCCGATTCATTGTAACGATCACGAGCTACATTAATTCTGTTCTCAGTACCTTCAATTTGCGACTGAAGCGCAAGGAAGTTAGAATTAGCTTTAAGGTCCGGGTAACGCTCAACATTTACCAATAGTCTTGATAACGCACCAGATACACCGGCTTGTGCCTGCTGGAACTGCGCTAATTGTTCAGGAGTAATATTAGAAGGGTCTACAGTAACAGCGGTTGCTTTAGACCTTGCTTCGATAACATCTGTAAGAGTACTTTTTTCGAAATCAGCAGCACCCTGAACTGTTTTTACAAGGTTACCAATAAGGTCGTTCCTTCTCTGGTAGCTACTTTCTACATTAGACCACGCCGTTCTCGCCTCTGCCCTCACACTCACAAGTCCGTTATACGATGATATTACCCAAATGGCAATAATAACAATAACAACTACGGGGATAATCCATTTTTTCATGTTTGTTGGTTTTTAAAGTTCGTTTTTAAGATTTATCAAATTTGTTTTAATAGATTCTAATTTACGTATAATCTCGAATTTATCGAGCGTTTTTTTCTGTCCTTCTTTCAAATGCACTTTTGCACCTTCTAGCGTAAAGCCGCGCTCTTTTACCAAATGGTAAATCAGCTGAAGGTTCTTTACATCTTCGGGGGTAAACATACGATTACCTTTCGCATTTTTCTTAGGCTTGAGTATATCAAACTCTTTATCCCAGAAACGGATAAGTGAAGCATTTACATCAAATGCCCTGGCTAGTTCGCCAATACTGTAATATCTTTTTTCAGGCAGTTCTAAATGCATTAGTCAAGCGATTGGTTTTCCTGGTTAGCTAATTTAGAAATTAAAATGTATTCTTTTGCAGAAATGTTTCCATAATAGAAATTCAGTGGGTTTACTACCTCTCCATTTTTATGTACTTCGTAATGAAGATGGGGCGCTTCGCTTCGTCCGGTACTTCCCACATAGCCTATAACATCTCCCCTTTTTACTTTCTGCCCGGCTTTAGCTTTAAAACGGCTCATGTGCCCGTACAGGGTTTCGTAACCAAATCCATGACGAATAACCACACGGTTACCATAACCTGAAAGTCTGTTATCAGCAGCTACCACTACTCCGTCACCCGTAGCATAGATAGGTGTTCCTGTCCTTGCAGAGAAATCCATACCGGCATGAAACTTACGTATTTTGGTAAACGGATCACTGCGGTATCCAAAACCCGATGCCATCTGGCGGAGATCTTCGTTCTTTACAGGCTGTATTGCGGGAATAGAAGCCAGTAG
>QFQM01000682.1 GCA_003243255.1 Flavobacterium psychrophilum
CTGTGGGCCTCGGCCGAGATCGGCGGCACGGTGACGGTGCTGGATGTGGACTCGCGCCAGGTGCTCAAGGTGCTCAACTTCGCCATCAAGGGCGTGCACCCGGACAAGGTGCAGCCGGTGGGAGTCAAGCTCAGTGACGACGGCCGCTACGCCTTTGTCGCCCTCGGCCCGGCCAACCATGTGGCTGTGGTGGATGCCAAGAGCTACGAGGTGCTCGACTACCTCCTGGTGGGCCGGCGCGTCTGGCATATGGCCTTTACCCCGGACCAGCGGCGCCTGCTGACCACCAACGGGGTCAGCGGCGATGTGTCGGTGATCGAGGTCGACTCGCTCAAGGTGAGCAAGTCGATCAAGGTCGGCCGCTACCCCTGGGGCGTAGTGGTGACGCCATGAACGCGCTCGAGGTGAGCGGCGTCGGCTTCGCCTATGGTGCACGCCAGGCGCTGAACGACTTGGCCTTCGCGCTGGCACCCGGGCGCTTCGCCGCCCTGCTCGGCCCCAACGGCGCCGGCAAGTCCACCCTGATCGCCCTGCTCACCCGCCTCTTTGAGCTGCAGCAGGGCGATATCCAGATCTTCGGCCACAGCCTGGCCCGCGAGCCACGCCAGGCGCTGCGCCAGCTTGGCGTGGTGTTCCAGCAAAGCACCCTGGATCTGGACCTCTCGGTGCAGCAGAACCTCGCCTACCACGCCGCCCTGCACGGCATGCCGCGCCGCCAGGCGCAGGCGCGCATCGACGAAGAGCTGCTGCGCCAGGATCTCGCCGAGCGCCGTCACGACAAGGTGCGCACGCTCAACGGCGGCCACCGGCGCCGGGTGGAGATCGCCCGCGCCCTGCTGCATCAGCCGCGCCTGCTGCTGCTCGACGAGGCCAGCGCCGGACTCGATCCGGCCAGCCGCCAGGCGCTCGGCCGGCACGTACGCAACCTGTGCCGCGAACAGGGCCTGAGCGTGCTGTGGACCACCCACTTGCTGGACGAGATCGAACCCGCCGACGAGCTGCTGATCCTGCATCGCGGCGAGCGCGTGGCCAGCGGCAAGGCCGTCGAGTTCGGCGACCTGGCCACCAGTTTCGCCCGCCTGACCGGCGACGAGGCGCTGGGCCGTGGCCATGTGCGCGAAGCGATCCGGCCGAACCTGGATACCCAGGCCCGTAGGAGCGGCTTCAGCCGCGAACACCCCGCCGAGGAGCAGCAACCATGAGCGCCTACTGGGAATGCCTGCGCGGCATCGTGCTGCGCGAATGGCTGCGCTTCGTCCTGCAGCGCTCGCGCTTTCTCAGCGCCCTGGTGCGCCCGCTGCTGTGGCTGCTGGTGTTCGCCGCCGGTTTCCGCGCCGCGCTGGGCATCGCCATCATCGAGCCCTACGACACCTACATCACCTACGACACCTACATAGTGCCCG
>QFQM01000145.1 GCA_003243255.1 Flavobacterium psychrophilum
GTTATGGTGGAGATCCGTGCCGGTACAGGTGGTGATGAAGCAAGTATCTTTGCGGGCGACCTTTACAGGATGTATACAAAATACTGTGAAAACATGGGCTGGAGAACCAGCGTTGTTGACGTAAGCGAAGGTACTTCTGGTGGTTTCAAAGAGGTTATCTTTGAAGTTACCGGAGAGGATGTTTACGGAACGCTTAAGTTTGAAGCCGGTGTACACCGTGTACAGCGTGTACCTCAGACAGAAACTCAGGGACGTATCCACACATCGGCAGCTACCGTAATGGTACTTCCGGAAGCTGAGGAGTTTGACGTACAGATCGACATGAACGATGTACGTATCGACTTCTTCTGTTCATCAGGTCCAGGCGGACAGTCGGTAAACACAACTAAGTCGGCTGTACGTATGACGCACATTCCTACCGGACTTGTGGCACAATGTCAGGATGAGAAATCGCAGCATAAAAATAAAGATAAAGCTTTAGTGGTACTACGTTCACGTCTATATGAGATGGAGCTTGCCAAAAAACAGGAAGAGGATGCGGCAAAACGTAACTCTCAGGTAAGCAGTGGTGACCGTTCGGCTAAGATCCGTACCTATAACTATCCTCAGGGACGTGTTACCGACCACAGAATCGGGCTTACACTTTACGACCTTGATGGCGTAATGAACGGAAGCGTTCAGAAGCTTATTGACGAGCTTCAGCTGGTTAACAATACAGAAAAGCTTAAAGAAAGCGAATATTAATACTGAATCCCGCCAATCGGCGGGATTTTTTGTGTCTTGATTTTACCTTCGCCAATACCAAAACAAAATCGTACTTTTGCAGCCGAAACAAAAACATACTTTCATGACGACAGAACAGCTTTATGCCCAGATTCAGAAGAAAAAATCATTCTTATGCATTGGATTAGATGTAGACTTGAATAAAATCCCGAAACATCTTTTAGCAACGGAAGACCCGATCTTTGAATTCAATAAAGCTATTATCGATGCTACACACGATCTTGCTGTGTCTTACAAGCCTAATACTGCTTTTTATGAGGCTTACGGACTTAAAGGCTGGATGTCGCTTGAAAAAACAATCAAATACCTGAACGAAAAGCATCCGGATATATTTACCATTGCTGATGCTAAACGTGGCGATATAGGCAATACTTCTACTATGTATGCCAAAGCTTTTCTGGAAGACCTGAATTTTGATTCGGTTACCGTAGCTCCTTATATGGGTAAAGACAGCGTAGAGCCGTTTTTGGCTTTTGAAAATAAATTTACGATTCTTCTTGCGCTTACCTCAAACGAAGGTGCTTTTGATTTTCAGACCAAAACTGCCGAAGGCGAAGAACTATATAAAATGGTACTGAAAACGTCTAAGGCATGGAAGAACAGCCAAAACCTGATGTATGTGGTTGGCGCTACTAAAGCTGAATATTTTACAGGCATCCGCCAAATTGTACCGGACAGTTTCCTGCTTGTACCGGGAGTTGGAGCACAGGGAGGCAGTCTTCAGGAAGTATGTAAATACGGAATGAACGATAAAGTAGGTTTGCTTATCAATTCGTCAAGAGGAATCATCTATGCATCGAACGGCGAAGATTTTGCTGAAAAAGCAAGAGAAGAAGCGCTGAAGATGCAACAGGAAATGGAAGAATTGCTTAAATAGTAACGGTTTGTCATTCTGAGCGCAACGTAGTGAAGCCGAAGAATCTCATGAGATTTCTCCGCTCCATTTCATTTCGGTCGAAATGACAGAGTATCATAAGATTCAATGAAAACTTTTACCGACCAAATAGGTAACACCCATACTTTTACTGAAACGCCTAAGCGTATCGTCTCTCTGGTGCCGTCACAAACCGAATTACTTTTCGATTTGGGGCTGGAGGATAAGATCGTAGGGATTACCAAATTCTGTGTACACCCTTATCATTTAAAATCTACCAAAAAGATTATTGGCGGTACTAAGAAAGTACACGTTGAGAAAATAAGGCTGCTTCAGCCGGACATCATCATTGCCAATAAAGAAGAGAATACGCTTGAGATAGTTGAGTCGCTAAAAGATATTGCTCCTGTATGGGTTAGCGATATTGTTACAGTAGAAGACAATCTGCAAATGATAGAGGAGCTGGGTAAGATATTCTCGGTTCGCACTCAGGCGCGTTTCTGGATCGATAAGATAAACTTTGGCCTTGCCGACTTTAAAGAGTATATAAAAGACAAACCGGTTATGAGAGCGGCTTATTTTATATGGAAGAACCCTTATATGGTTGCCGGAAATAATACTTTTATAAATGAGCTTCTTAAGTTGAATAATATTACCAATATTTACGAAAAGAATGAAGGCCGCTATCCTGAGGTTATCGTGCAGAAGATGCGCATTCAGGGCGATCCTCAGATTATTTTCCTGTCCTCTGAACCTTATCCGTTTAAGGATGAAGATGCCTTTGAGCTGGGTCGTCATACGCACCATGCCCAGACCATTTTTGTGGATGGTGAGATGTTCTCTTGGTATGGCAGCAGGCTGGTAAAGGCTTTCCCGTATTTTAAGCAGGTTAGGGAACGTATGGTAGAACACGACCATGACCATGATCACGGGCATCATCATTAAGTTTCTTTACTCGGGTAAAATATTTATATTTGGCTACTAAACTAAACTGTTGCCATGAAAAAGATATTTTCTTTAGTGTTCTTTTTAACGATTTCCTCCCTTTTTGCCCAAAATCAGATAGTTCCCGGAGATACAATTTTTGAGACAAAATACATTCAGCCGGAACGTTACCAAATGAAATGGTATATTGTTCAGGATGGGCAAAAGCACGAAGTAGCACGCATAAATACGTCAATACAGCCGGGCAAATATAAAATTGCCATTGTTTCGAATGTCGATGTGAACAATGCCAAAACCAAATGGATAGACTCTACCATAACCATGACGAAGGATCTGTCGCCAATACGTCATTATTCTGATAATCTGGAACGTGCTGTCAAGCTTAAATTTGGAGCGGCAGTTACGGGGACTTATAACGATAAACTACAAAAAAAGGATATAAAAGTAAACGAGGTAGCGCTGGCCGGAAAATACTTTGACAGTAATTTTTATCCATATTTGGTGCGCCTTTTACCTTATAAAGAAGGGTATACTGCTGAGATTGCTACATATGATTACAATCCTGCGAGAAAAGGAATCACTGTTCAGAAGATAACCGATGTAAAAACGGGATCATACAGGAATAAAAACGGAGTGAACCTGGTATGGATCGTTACCTCTATGGAAACCATTAAAGGGATAACCACTCAGGTTAAATATTATATTGATAAGTCGGACAGGAAAATATTTAAACAGGAAATTTTTGACGGGCAAATGAATACACTGATAGAACGTTCGGAATAATTTGTACTATCGGGACATTTTTTTAAACATCGCCACATAATCTTTTACTGTTTCTTTGTCTTCATATCCTGCTTTAGACAGCACTTTGCCGTTTTTGTCAAGCATTACGAAGTATGGAAAAAAGCCATCGCGGTTGTACTTTTCGGTCAGTATCATTTTCATGTCGTTTACATTCACCGGCTCAGGATTTCCTTTTTTCTGTAAAAAGTCGGCACGCAATAATACCCAGTTCTTTTCTGCAGCAGCTTTAAACTCTTCGCTTGGCCATACTTCTTTATCAAGATACATGCAGGGCATACACCAGTCTGAACCTGAAAATACCAAAAGGATATTTTTGTTTGTGGCTGCGGCTTTCTTTTTGGCTACAGCCAGATCGGTATGCCATTCCTGTGCCATTGCGGCTGTGCCAATCATCATAAGGCATAATACGAGTACGCTCTTTTTCACTTCTGCTCTTTTTTGGCAAAAATAGAAAACTAATGCAAGTATCAAAGTGAGCTATTGAAAATTTAAGATTTTATAATAAAAAAACCGCTGTTGGGGACGCAGCGGTTTTTGAGTATTACGAAAAAGAGTATTGCTTACTCTTTCCGTGAATCATGAATCGCCATTCTTTATAATGGTATAACAGCATTAGTACTACAGCGCCAAGTGGTATTCCTGTTTCAATCAATTCATCCGGCCTGTTGTCCAAAAGCAGGTGGAAAAGAAAGATTGAAGAAATAACCGGAAGCAAAATAATTGTGCCCAGTAACCTTGTCCTTGGAAACACGAGCAAAATACCGGCAAACACTTCGATAGACCCTACCACCTTTGTGAAGCCGGAGCTGCAAAGGGCATTCATCAGGTTTATATAGTCCTGAGGCAGTGTGCTCTCAGGGCCGTAAACACTGCAGGGGGAAATGAAGTGCTTGTCTACGCCATTGTAAACAAAAAAGACACCCAATGCTGCGCCAATAAGCGCCATGAGTATCGGGTAAAGTGGTTTCATAATTTTTTGGTTTTGGTAATTGTAAGGTTTAAATGTAAAAATATGTTAAATTTAACATATTATTATCAATATGATGTCATTTTATCGTAAATATTTTCCTTACAAAAGCAAAAATGCCGGTAGTTGTATACCGGCATTTTTTTAACTAACCCTAACCAAATGTGAGAAAACCATTTATTTGCAACTGCAAATTACTTAAATAATTTCCACAACAATGTTAAGGATATGTTATATCTATTTGTTTGATAATAAAAACTTTAGCTACTTGTTGTCCTGAGCAGCGAATACTTTTTTGAGAAGTGCCGAAGTACGGGCAGTTACATTATTTCGTATGTCTTTCTCTTCAACGGCAATCATTTTGTATACACCATCAAGAGCTTCGTTGGTAACATAGTCTGTTAAATCAGGGTTAACTTTTTTTACCAGCGGCACCTGGTTGTACTTGGTAATTATGTTTTTCCACACCTTATCGGCTCCTACTTTACTGAAAGACGACTTTATAACCGGATTGAACTTTGCATACAATGGCGATGAGGTTTTTGTCCTTAAGTAAGAAGTAGCGGCTTCATCATTTCCCATCAGGATATTTTTAGCGTCTGTAAAGGTGATTTCCTTAACGGCAGTAACAAATATGGGTGTTGCTTCTTTAACGGCATCCTCAGCGGCGCGATTCATCATCTTGATGCCTTCGTCGGCCAGGCTGCCAAGGCCAATATCACGAAGCGTTTTATCTACCTGTTGCAGTTCAGAAGGTAAAAGGATCTTTACCATCTGGTTTTTATAAAAACCATCTACAGCGGTAAGTTTGGTAACCTGTTTGTCGATACCATTATCCAGCGCTTCGCGAAGCCCTGCTGCAATATCGGCATTAGAAAGTATTCCGGTAGTTTGCGGTAACTGACTGGCTACCTGCTGCAGTTCGGCGCAGCCTGAAAGCGTTAAGCTGATTGCGATAAGTGGGATAAAAAGTCGTTTCATGGTATATGCTTAGGTGTTATTTCTTATCCTGTAAAGCAAATACTTTTTTCAGTAAGTCTGAAGAGCGCGATGATAAATTTGTCCTAATATTTTTTTCTTCTACCGATATCATTTTGAATACACCTTCCATAGCTTTATCGGTCACGTAATCCGTAAGGTCAGGGTTAACTTTGGTTACAAGGGGAAGCGTATTGTATTTTTCGATAATGTTCTTCCAAACCGCATCGGCACCCACATTGCTTAGTGATGTCTGCACAACAGGGCTGAATTTTGAATACAAAGGGGTTGAGGTTGTTTTTTGCAGGTAAGCAGTCGCCGAGTTATCAGCACCCATCAGGATGTTCTTGGCATCGGCAAAGCTCATGCTTGTTATCGCATTAACGAATATTGGGGTAGCCTCTTTAACGGCATCCTCGGCAGCACGGTTCAGTACTAAAAGGCCTTCATCCGCCAGTTTGCTCATTCCTATCTGGCGCATTTTCTTGTCAACTTTCTGCAGTTCTTCAGGAAGAAGGATCTTTACTGCTTCATTTTTATAGAATCCGTCAACAGCAGTAAGTTTGCTAACCTGTTTAGTCACACCTTCCTGAAGGGCGGCTTTAAGTCCGTTGCCTATTTCAGTATTGCTTAGTGTCGATTTTCCGGTAGCGCTGCTAACAGTATTTTTTGCTTTGTCAAGGAGTCCGCCTAATTGTGCATTTGCAGCAGCCGGAACCATTGCCGCTACCATAAGGGAAAGAAGTAGTTTTTTCATTTGTGATTTTTTTTTTTCAAAGCTAAAACAAAAACCATTCCTTTTTATTGTGAAGTTAATTTGTTGATCAGGTGATTTGATTATTTGATATAGAACAATGATTTATTCCCTGCGGAAATTTTCGATACCAAATTTCGATTGCTACCAACATTATTTCCCTAACGGGAAACTTGGTTGAAGATATCGCGTAGCGATTTAATGTTGGTAGGGGATAGTTAGGGTTGAAATTGTTTCCCGTAGGGAATTAATTTTTGTTTAAACGATTGTAAGATGATCTGTGAACATGAAGCTGACCCAATCATGGTGTTGGTTTTTAGGTTGGGAAGTGAAACCGTTTATATTCTGAATATCTTTTGATAATGAAAAATGCCAGTGATAAGATATCAGCGTTAGGTGATTTGTTAGAAAATCAGTCACGTCAAAATTATTATGTTGGCTGTCAAATGTTAGTATCGTCTTTGATTTGTCTTTATGGTATAGCTCGGACTTTATATTAGATGTATTATTATAATTCTCAAGAATTCTGTTTTTAATTTGCTCTACAGCCTTAGAAGATTTAGAATTTAGAATGTAAGTCCAGCCAATTTTCATGAAGAATATTTTATACTAATATATGAATATTCCTTTTTTGGGTAGCGATTTATTCCCTACGGGAAATTTTTCGATACCAAATTTCGATTGCTACCAACATTATTTCCCTAACGGGAAATGTGGTTGAAGATATCGCGTAGCGATTTAATGTTGGTAGAGAATAATGCAAGAGTGTGTTTATTTCCCGTAGGGAATTAATTTTATTTGATTTGATTTGCCCCTGACTTTAGTCAGGGTATATTGTTGTAGGGTATGATATTGGCTTTAGCCTAATATGAATTTTATATTTGGCTAAAGCCAATTCTGCTTTGTATTTATAACCTCTGGCTGAAGCCATAGGCAATTTAACTGATTGGCTTGTCAACCGCCTTCATCTTCAAATAACTCCCAATATTAAAAATCACAATTGATACTAGTATCAGTGAGTAAGAAAGAATCTGCTCAAAAGTAATGTCTTCTTTATAATACAATATTGCCAGTGCAAACGCAATAAGCGGATTCAGGTAAATCAATATCCCAACCGTTGATGAGTTGATGCCTTTCATGGCAAACAGGTTGAGGAACATCGGGATGATGGTAAATAACACTGCTATAAGCAATATAAAAAGATAAAACGTAGTTTCTACAGGAGGTGTGCTGCTGTAAACAGGATAGAACGGTAGCAGCATGAGTGCTACGATACCTATCTGTAATGTGAGTAGGATAAACCTGTCCGGCATGGTGATGCGTTTCTGTAATACCAAATACAGGGCATAGGTAGCGGCTACCACAATACTGAACATTGCGTCGCGCAAGTCGTTATAAGATAATATAGTACAGCTGATAAAGCTTATCAATACTGCAAACCATTGTATTTTAGTGAGCTTTTCTTTCAGGATAATATATGCGAAAACCGTAGTAAGGATAGGGCATACCAAATAGGCAAACGATGCTGCCTTAACGCTGATCTGGTTCATAACGTAAATAAACATTCCCCAGTTACCGGTAAGCAATACCGAACTTCCGGCTATAAGCAGCCATTGGTTGCGCCTTTCGGTTTTGGTTAATGCTTTAAGGTAGGTTCGGGTTTCCTTTATCTTATCCCTTCGTACTGTAAAATTGATAACTACCATCAGGATTATACAGGTAAACACACGATAAAAAAGAATGTCCTGGGATGGGTAATGATGGATGGGCTTTAGCCCGAAACTGAAGAACCCCCAGATGATAAAGGCGGTTGCAGCAGCAAGGAAGTATTTAGGGAATTTCATTACGTGCAATTTGTGGTGCAAAAATAACAAATAAATGTGCGGTATGGCTCGGGATTTGATATTAAAATAAGTAACGCAATACACGCCATAATATTTTAGCAATTAACGGATTATAACGTCCAGTGTTTTTTAATTATTCACGATAAGCATCAGAATTTTACGAATATGGGAAAAGTGAAAGATTTAGCATTTTATTACCCTTTATTTAGCATTTAGCATTTGTAATTATCATTAAATTAGTGGTTTGCACCCCACACACCGAAGATGAATATTATTGAACTCGAAATCCTTAGCGACGACCTTGCCGCGACGGAAAAATTTTATAAAAAGACGCTTGGGATAAATCCGTTCTTTACCGAAAAGGATGCCCTGTTCTTTCAGGTAGGTTTTACGAAACTGATATTTAAGAAATCTGAAGGGCTTAAGCCGGTATATCATTTTGCTATTGATGTGCCGAACAACCGCTTTTTTGATGCACATCATCATATAAAGCAGCATACAGATATAATTCCCGTTGAAGGGGAGGATATTGCCAATTTTGTAAACTGGGATGCCAAGTCGTTTTACTTTTACGATAATAATGGCAATATAGTGGAATGCATTACCCGATACCCCAACCGGGCATATGACGATGAGCCTTACAGTAGCCGTTCGTTCATATCCATAAGCGAGATTGGGCTGGTGACCAACAACGTAAACGAACTCGCCGATACTTTTGTAAAAGAAGAGGGGGTTCCGATTTTTAAGCGACAGCCCCGAAGCGATACTTTTACCGCATCGGGCGATGATGAGGGCTTATTCATTATCGCTGCCAAAGGCCGTGACTGGTATCCTACCAATATCAAATCGCAGTCGTTCCGCACCCGTGTGCTTTTTATGCAGAATGGAGAACTGGAGCATATTGTAAGGTAGTTCCTTATATTTTACTATAACGATTTTTCTGGCGGCATTTTGCTTTGAAAAATTTAATATTTCCGTAACTTGCGCCATCAAAATTGAATATAATTCAGAATGGAACAAGCACAACCTTATATTCCTAATAATAAAGTAAGAATTGTTACTGCTGCATCCCTGTTTGACGGGCACGATGCTGCGATTAATATCATGCGCCGAATCATTCAGGCTACCGGTGTTGAGGTAATTCACCTTGGGCACGACCGTAGCGTGGAAGAAGTGGTGAATACTGCTATTCAGGAAGATGCAAACGCTATTGCCATGACCTCTTACCAGGGAGGGCATAACGAATATTTTAAATACATGTACGACCTGCTTAAAGAAAAGGGAGCAGGACATATTAAGATCTTCGGTGGCGGAGGAGGAGTAATCCTTCCTGAGGAAATTAAGGAACTTCATGAGTACGGAATCACCCGTATCTATTCTCCGGATGACGGGCGTGAGCTTGGTCTTCAGGGGATGATCAATGACCTTGTGCAAAGAGCCGATTTCCCGGTAGGAGATACCCTAAACGGTGAACTAAACCATCTGGCAGAAAAGAACCCTACGGCTATTGCAAGGGTAATCTCTTCGGCGGAGAACTTCCCTGAAATTGCTAAGGACACGCTTGATGCTATCCATAAACAAAACGAAACAACCAATATTCCGGTACTGGGTATTACAGGTACGGGGGGTGCGGGTAAATCGTCGCTTGTAGATGAGCTTGTACGCCGTTTTCTTATCGATTTCCCTGAAAAAACCATCGGTCTTATTTCGGTTGACCCTTCAAAACGTAAAACAGGCGGTGCTCTTTTAGGTGACCGTATTCGTATGAATGCCATCAATAACCCAAGGGTTTATATGCGTTCATTGGCTACACGTCAGTCTAACCTTGCGCTTTCTAAATATGTTGCCGAAGCCATTCAGGTACTTAAGGCAGCTAAATATGACCTTATCATTCTTGAGACATCAGGTATCGGACAGTCGGATACAGAGATACTTGAGCACTCTGATGTTTCGCTATATGTAATGACACCTGAGTTTGGTGCTGCCACCCAGTTGGAAAAAATCGATATGCTTGATTTTGCCGACCTCGTAGCCATAAATAAATTTGACAAACGCGGTTCGCTTGATGCACTTCGCGATGTTAAGAAACAATACCAGCGCAACCACAACCTGTGGGATGCCAACCCAGACGACTTGCCTGTGTTTGGTACCATAGCTTCACAGTTTAACGACCCGGGCATGAATACCCTTTACAAAAAGATCATGGACAGGGTAGAGGAGAAAACAGGTGCCGGACTTAAGTCGACTTTTGAGATTACACGCGAGATGAGTGAGAAGATATTTGTTATCCCTCCGCACAGAACACGTTATCTTTCTGAAATTGCAGAGAACAACCGTAAGTATGATGAGGTTGCCCTAAGCCAGCAGGATGTTGCCCAAAAACTATATGGTATCTTTAAAACGATAGAGACTGTTGCGGGCGTTACAGCTGCAATCGATAAATCGGGTGTTGTTGAGTCGACTGTAAAAGTTAGGGAAGAAGATAAAAAACACTTTATGTCATTGCTTCTTAAGGAGTTTGACAGAGTGAAAATGAACCTTGATCCATACAACTGGGAAATCATCCTTACATGGGACGACAAGGTGAACAAATACAAAAATCCTGTTTATTCTTTCAAAGTAAGGGATAAAGAGATCAAGATACAAACACATACCGAATCGCTTTCGCATTCGCAGATACCAAAGGTTGCCCTGCCTAAATACCAGGCCTGGGGTGATATCCTTAGATGGTGCTTGCAGGAAAATGTACCGGGAGAATTCCCGTTCACATCAGGACTATATCCGTTCAAACGTGAGGGAGAAGACCCAACGCGTATGTTTGCCGGAGAGGGCGGACCGGAGCGTACCAACCGTCGTTTCCACTACGTGAGTTTAGGTATGCCGGCAAAACGTCTTTCTACAGCGTTTGACTCTGTAACCCTTTATGGTAATGACCCTGACCACCGTCCGGATATTTATGGTAAAATTGGTAATGCCGGGGTTTCTATCTGCTGTCTTGACGATGCTAAGAAACTATACTCAGGCTTTAACCTTGCGCATCCAATGACATCGGTGAGTATGACCATCAATGGTCCTGCACCAATGTTGTTAGGTTTCTTTATGAATGCCGCTATCGATCAGCAGTGTGAGATCTAC
>QFQM01000146.1 GCA_003243255.1 Flavobacterium psychrophilum
CATGGTACGGCTACGCCCAACAACGACCTTTCGGAGGGCAGGGCGTTAATTAGGGCTTTTGGCAATAATGTACCCGAGTTCAGTTCGACCAAACCGTTTACCGGACATACGCTGGCTGCTGCTGCGGCAATTGAGGCGGTATACAGTGTGCTGGCTCTTCAGAACGGGAAAGTATATCCTAACCTGAATTTTAAGACACCTATGGAAGAATTTGATATTGTTCCGCAAACGGTGCTAAAAGAAAAAGAAATCAATCATGTGCTGTCAAATTCGTTTGGATTTGGCGGTAACTGTTCAACCCTGCTGTTTTCTAAAAGCTAATGAAAAAGTGTTATATCAACGGTACCGGATGTGTTTCGTCGCAAAAAACCATTAACACGGCTTTTTTGCAGGATATTATTATAAATGAAAATGAAAATATACTTGAGCTTTCGCTGCCTGATTATAAAGAGGTGATTCCTCCTGCTGCATCAAGGCGAATGGCAAAAGGGGTAAAAAATGGTATAGTAGCTTCGCACTGGGCAATGAAAGAAGCCGGTGTTCAGAATTTAGATGCCATTATTACCGGAACCGGTATGGGTTGCTGTATCGATTCTGAAAAATTCCTGAAAGCGCTTATTGATAATAAAGAAGAGTTTTTAACTCCAACGTCTTTCATTCAGTCTACCCATAATACTGTGGGAAGACAAATTGCGCTTGGGCTTGAATGTAAAGCCTACAATTTTACCTATGTGAATGGTGCGGTTTCGTTTGAATCATCACTCATTGATGCTAAAATGCAGATTGATGAGGGTGAAGCGGCTACACTACTAGTGGGGGGTGTAGAAGAGAATGCCGAAAATACAACCAACTTTTTACAGCTTTCGGGCATTATAAAAGAAAAAGGGCAGTCGCCTTATGATATTCTGGGTTCTGATACACCGGGAGCAGTATTCTCTGAAGGCGCAGTGTTTTTTGTGCTTGAAGACGAGAAAAAAGATACGACTTATGCCGAGATTAAGGATGTGTCTATATACAACACGCTTGAAAAAGATGAGGTTGCGGCAAAACTGGATTTGTTCCTTAAAAGCAATAATCTTACTGTAAACGATATTGATGCAGTGGTTTTGGGATATAATGGCGATGCTGAATATGATGACTACTATAAAAACTTAAGTGAAGGTGTTTTAAGTAATACACAGCATGTATATTATAAACACCTGAGCGGGGAGTTTAATACAGCTTCGGCATTTGGCCTTTGGGTGGCATCACATATTATAAAACTACAGGAACTTCCTGAAATCCTTAAGGTAAATAAAACGGAAAACAGGGAGTATAAAAATGTATTACTTTACAATCAGTACAGAGGTAAAGATCATAGTTTTACACTGCTATCCCAATGCTGACCCATAAAGTAAATACAGGTTTTTTATTTGCTGCGGTTATATGTCTGACTATTTATTCATTTTACGGGCTGCTACCCTGGTGGGTATATATAGCACCATTTGTGTTGTGGTTTATTATTGCAGGATGGGGTTCGGCATTTGTACAGTCGGGCTATCATATAAAAACATTTAATAGTGCTAAAACTGCTGATAGAAAGGTAGCCATAACTTTTGATGATGGCCCTACTCCTTATACCGAAGAGGTACTTCGATTGTTGCGACAGTACAATATAAAAGCAACTTTTTTTTGCATTGGCCGTCAGATTGAGAAACACCCCGATATTTTTCAGCAAGTGATTAATGAAGGGCATACCGTAGGTAATCATACATACACTCACTGGTCAAGGATTTCTTTATTAAGTGAAGAAAAATTTGAAGAAGAAGTTGTTCTGACGGATAAGGCAATCGAAAAGTATGGTGAAAAGAAAGCTTTGTTTTTCAGGCCGCCTTATGGTGTTACGAATCCCAATATAGCAAAAGCCTTAAAGGCTACCGGGCATAAAGTTATAGGATGGAATATACGCTCGTTGGATGGCAGGCTAAAAAATGAACAATTGATATTTAACCGTATAAAAACACGCCTTGCACCCGGAAGTATTATATTGCTGCATGATACCTCTCAAAAATCGGTAAATGTGCTGGAACAATTATTGATACTTTTGCAGCAACAGAAATATGATGCTGTTACTGTTGATGAATTATTAAATATACCCGCTTATGAAAAATAGTGTTTTTTATATCTTGTTTTTACTGACTACAGCCTTTACAGCGGTGGCTCAGGAGCAAAAAATGAGTGCGGCAGAAATGACAGCTTTTAAGAACGCTGTAAATGCCGTTGCTAAAAACACCAAAAGCCTTACTGCCGATTTTGTGCAGTATAAGCACATGGATTTTCTTTCAAAGGATATTGAGACATCGGGTAAAATGGCTTTTAAAACTCCAGGGATGCTGTTATGGCAATACACTAAGCCTTACCAGTACAGTGTAATATTTAAGAACAATAAGATCGCGATAAACGATGCCGGTAAGAAAAGTGAAATGAATGTGGGCAACAGCAAGATGTTTGCAAAACTCAATAAGCTTATAGTTGGCAGTGTGAGCGGTGATATGTTTGACGAAAAGGAATTCACGATATCGTATTTTAAATCGGCAGAGCACAACATAACCAAACTGATGCCCAAGGATGTCGCGCTTAAAAAATACATTCAGCAAATGGAACTTTATTTCGATAAAAAAGGAAATATGGTTTCTCAGGTTAAAATGATTGAGCCTTCGGGCGATTATACCAAAATTATATTTAAAAATAAGGTAGCCAATGCACAGGTTTCGGATTCTGTTTTTACTAATTAGCAGCGGGCTGCTTGTTTCGTGCGCTGTTAGTACGGTAAAAGGGCTTGAGGCTAAAAAGCCACAGGCTGATACATATACTGCTACATATTTTTCTGATCCTGCTACCGACTATGTTTACAAAGCCCATATTTCTGTTTATGGAAAGGACTTTGGCGGGATATTCATTGCCAAAAAAATTAACGACACACTATACCGGACTGCTTTTACTACCGAGTTTGGCAACAAGCTTTTTGATTTTGAAATTACCGATGACAGCTTCAAGGTAAACTATATCCTGGAGGAACTGGACAGGAAAATAATAGTAAATACCCTAAAACGCGATTTTATGCTGCTGCTTAAAAAAAAGCATACTATCACCGAAGCGTATGAAGACGGAACCAGTACTATTTATAAATCAGAAGACGGAAAAAGATTTAATTACCTGTTTCTGGATAAGGCAACAGGCAGGCTTTCTAAAATTGTAAATGCCACAAAATCAAAAGAAAAAATTGTAATAAATTTCAGCGAAGAAAATAATATATTAGCCAAAAATATTGTAATTGACCATAAGAATATCAAGCTTAAGATTTTACTTAACTATATACAATAAATTACTATGAAAAAATTTTTACTATTATCTATGCTGATTTTTGCTGCAATTGCCGCAGAAGCTCAGGTTACATTTAAACCCGGTATAAGAGGAGGGGTTAACTTCTCAAGTATCAGTGATACTAACCTTGATACTAAGGCTGATTTTTATGTTGGTGGTTTTGGAGCATTAAAACTTTCAAGGTTTTATACGCTTCAGCCGGAAATTACCTATTCACGTCAGGGTGGTAAAGGGAGTGCGTGGTTGTATAATGAAAATGTAGGCGACTATACAAGGCAAAATGTAGATGTAACACTACAGTATATATCACTTTGTGCTTTAAATAAATTTACGTTTAACGACAAGTTTAATATTCATGTAGGGCCAACATTTGACATCATTACAAATTCTGGCCGTTATGTTTATAATGATGTGGATTTGGGTATTACTGCCGGTGTAGGATATACATTGCCAATGGGACTGTCTATTGAAGCCCGTGTTAAAAAAGGTATTATTGAACCTGTAGATACTTATTATTTTCAGGACAACAATAATTATAATAACGATGATTATGCATCAAACCTTGTTTTCTCTATAGGGGTTTCATACAGCTTTGAGGTAACGGGCTCTTCTAAATAAAAATATAACCAACCAATATATTATTTATGAAAAGAATCATTTTGTTGTCTGTCTTTCTGTTTGCATTGCAGGCAGAAGCACAGGTTACGGTTAAACCGGGTGTGAGAGCAGGGCTAAACCTTGCTTCGGTTACAAATATGGATGCCGATATAAAACCGGACTTTTACATAGGTGGTTTTGTAGGCATAAAACTGGCAAGCTTTTATACATTACAGCCCGAAATAAGCTACTCAAGGCAGGGCGCTAATTCGGCAAGGTTTTATGATCCTTACGTAATTCCCGGCCCATATGTTACTGAGAAAGATTATGAACTGCAATATGTTTCACTGGCGGTAATGAATAAATTTACTTTTGCAGAAAGCTTTTACGGAATCGTTGGTCCTTCGCTTGATTTTAAAGTAAGTGATAATTTTAATGCTGAAGAAGATGACGATGCGTTTGGGGTTGATTTTGCACTTAACGGAGGGATAGGCTATACACTGCCAATGGGTCTTTCTATAGAGGCGAGGTACAAACTTGGGCTTGTTGACGTTTTCGGTGACATCTATAATGATGATTACTACTATGAAGATGATAATTATGACAACATTAAACTTAACAGCGTACTACAGATAGGCGTTGCATATACATTTTAAAAAAGAATAAATGCTTCTAAAAGATTTTTATACAATACAATCGTTTGAAAGTAATGATGGCGGGAAATATGTTGCAACTATTATGCTGAATAAGGATCATGATGTATTCAAAGGACATTTTCCGGGCAATCCTGTAACGCCGGGGGTGTGCATGATGCAAATTATTAAAGAACTTACACAGGAAGCAGTAAAAGCTCCGTTGATTATGAAAAGCGCCAGCAACATTAAGTTTATGGCGCTTATTAATCCGGAAGTGAATCCTTTGCTCAGGCTGGAGCTTGACATTACCAGCACAGATGATGCTGTTATAAAAGTGAAAAACACCTCTTATTTTGATGAGACTGTCGCGTTAAAATTAAGTTGTATTTACAGTAAAAATTAGGTAGATAGCCTGATAATTGTAAACTTTACACTACGATATTTCCTGATGTTATGAAGTTGCTGGCATTATTTTTTTCGTCGATACTATTTTTCTTTGCCGATCTGGCCGGATTGCGCAAACAGTACTTGGGCGCGCCTAATTCAGCGGAAGTTGCAGAGGAACTGTTCGCAGCGGTTAAGGATGTTAGCGATGCCAATCCTGATAATACGCTTGTTGCTTATAAAGCGGCTGCCTATACGCTTAAGGCAAAGCACGAAAAGGGGATGCTTAATAAAAAGAACCTTTTTACACAGGGTGCTAAACTTTTAGAAGCCGTTATAAAGAGGGATCCGAGTAATTATGAAGCCAGGCTCATCAGGATGAGCATTCAGGAAAATGCACCAAAGATTACAGGATACAATAAGAAAATTGCTGAGGATAAAGCATTCCTTATCAAAAACTATAAAATTCAGAAGGCAGACCTAAAAGAGTATACTCAGGGTTTTGTGAAAGCTTCTGCATCTTTTACCGCTGATGAAAAAGCACTCTTCAGTTAAGGAGCGGGCTAATCCGGTTGCTGTTTTTGGCAAAAAAAATTAAAAGGGTATCTTTGCGCACCATTTTAAACCAACCATTTTTGTAATGAGCACAGCTCCACAATATTATAGTTATTTAGACAAACTAAAGTGTTGTGTTATTATTCCCACCTATAATAACCACAAAACCCTTAAGCGGGTTATAGACGGTGTTCTTGAATATACCGCTAATGTTATTGTAGTGAATGATGGTTCTACCGATACTACTGCTGCAATATTGCAGGAATATTCACAAATCACCCTGATTCATCTTCCCGTAAATAAAGGTAAAGGCAACGCTTTGCGAACCGGTTTTGCCGCTGCACGAACTGCAGGGTATAAATATGCCATAACCATAGATTCTGACGGACAACATTTTCCTGATGATATCCCCGTATTTATTGATAGCCTTACTAATGATGGCGAAGCATTGCTTATCGGCAGTCGTAATATGGCTCAGGAAGGCGTGCCTAAAAAAAGCAGCTTTGGCAATAAGTTCTCTAACTTCTGGTTTTGGTTTGAAACCGGCATAAAGCTCGAAGATACACAATCGGGATTCCGGCTTTATCCCCTTGACAGGATACCTGCCCGTTTTTATACCCCAAAATTTGAGTTTGAGATAGAGGTAATAGTACGTTCTGCATGGAAAGGCATTCCGGTAAAGAATGTTCCTGTAAAGGTGTTGTATGACATGAACGAAAGAGTGTCTCACTTTCGCCCGTTTAACGACTTTACCCGAATAAGCATACTAAATACAGTGCTGGTAATCATCAGCCTTTTGTATATAAAGCCGCGTGATTTTATCCTGAGTTTCAAAAAAAAAAGCCTTAAGCAATTCTTTTTAGAAAATGTGCTCGAAAGTGGCGACAGCAATGCAAAAAAAGCACTGTCTATAGCACTTGGAGTTTTTATAGGGATTGCTCCCCTGTGGGGATTGCAAACGGTTATTGTGCTTTTTTTGGCCTATGTTTTACGATTGAACAAACTCATAGCTTTTGCGTTTTCAAACATAAGCATTCCGCCTGCAATTCCGCTTATCATTTACCTTTCGTTAAAAATGGGTTCTTTATTCGTGTCCGATAGCATTGTCAGTACTGATACCGACACTTTTGATGCGATAAAGCAAAATCTCGCGCAATATCTTGTAGGCAGTATACTGCTTGCAACGGTAATGTCTTTGCTGTTTGGAATGACAGGATATATTCTATTAACCGCTTTCGGCAAAAACAAAATTCAGACCAATGCATAAGTTCTTTACAGGCATACACTTTTTTGTAACCCGTAACAGGATCTTATCCGTAGCTATTGCTGTTGGCTTTTTGCTATTGTTTGGTTATTTCGCTTCAAAAATTACTTTTGAGGAAGATATAACCCGGCTTATCCCGAAAAGCGAAAAGTCGGATGAAGCGGCTAAAGTGTTGGGGCAGCTTAATTTTGCCGACAAGATAACCGTAATCATCAATGCTAAAAAAGGGGCTTCTCCCGAAGACCTTACCGAAGTTGCCGGGGCTTTTTTAGACAGCCTGAAAAGCTATAAGAGGTATGATGAATATATAAACGGCATACAGGGCAAAGTTGATGATGAGAACATACTCGAAACCTTTGATTTTGTATACAACAACGTTCCATTGTTTCTGGATGAATCCGATTACAAGGCGATAGAGCAAAAATTACAGGCAGACAGCATTGCTGCAACAGTAAACGCGAACTACAAATCGATTGTTTCTCCTTCAGGACTGGTTACCAAAGATTTTATACTTAAAGACCCGTTTGGCATTTCGTTTATGGGGCTTAAGAAACTTCGCCAACTGGGTATGGGTGACGAATTCCATCTTCAGGACGGTTACGTGATAACGAAGGACAATCAAAAAGTATTGCTGTTTATCAGTCCGAAACTGCCGGGTAATGAAACGAAGAAGAACACAGCCTTTGTTGATGAACTCGATGCAATAAAGGCAAAGCTGAACAAAACATTTTCTAAAACGGCGACAGTTGAATATTTCGGGGCAACCAATATAGCCGTGGCTAATGCCAAACAGATAAAAAGCGATATACAAACCACAACGCTTATCGCCATCTCGCTCCTGATGCTGATACTGATGGTGTATTACCGCAAGATCTATATACCCTTCATCATTATAATACCTACCATTTTTGGGGTATTGTTTGCAGTAGCCTTATTGTATTTTTTAAGGGGCACCATATCGGCAATATCATTGAGCATAGGATCTATATTACTTGGGGTTACCATAGATTATGCCCTGCACATACTTACCCATTACAAACACAATAGTGATGTGAAGGTGCTGTACAGGGATATTACAAAGCCGCTTATTATGAGCAGTACCACAACAGCGCTGGCATTTTTGTGCCTGTTGTTTGTCAATTCCGGGGCACTTCAGGATCTTGGCATTTTTGCAGCAGTAAGTGTGGTGGTTTCGGCCCTGTTCTCACTGCTTATTATTCCGCACCTGTACAAGCCAAAGAACAGTGAATCTGTTCAGCACAATACGGTGCTCGATAAAATGGCTAAGTTCTCTTTTCATACCAATAAAGCACTTATCGTAATAAGTATACTAGTAATTGTGGTAAGCTTTTTTACCTTCAGCAAGGTTATATATGATAAGGACATATCACAGCTTAACTATGTTCCTGAAGATATAAAACAGGCAGAAAAACATCTTGAAGGAACAACGAATGTTGCTTCGAAATCCCTTTATGTTACAGCTTACGGCAACTCAGCCGAAGAAGTGCTGCAAAACAATAACACGCTTTATACCCAATTGGAAGCGGATAAAAAATCGGGAGAACTTTTAAGTTACAGTTCGATAGGCGGTGTTGTTTTCTCTGAAAAAGAACAACAACAGAAGATTAACCGCTGGAATAGTTTCTGGACTCCACAACGAAAAAAGCACGTGCAGCAACAGCTAATAACAGAGAGCAGTAAGCTTGGTTTTAAGCCCGATGCTTATGCCGATTTCTATGCGCTTTTAGGATTAGAATTCAAGCCGGTGCCGTTACAGGAATACTTAAAGATAAAAACACTTTTCCTGAATGAATTTGTTACTGAAAAAGATGGTTTTTATACGGTTTCATCGGTTGTAAAGGTGTCCGGTGCACAACGTGACCGTGTAGTAAAACAGCTTTCGGCCAGGCCGGATACAATGGTAATCGACAGGCAGCAAATGAACGAAACCTTTTTAGGAGGATTGAAAGACGATTTTAATTCGCTTATAAATTATTCGTTTGTTGCGGTGGTGTTCATATTGTTCATGTTCTTCAGAAGGATTGAGCTTGTTATCATCAGTTATATTCCAATCGTTATTACTGGTATAGTTACCACGGGTATTATGGGTGTGTTTGATGTTCGCCTGAATATCTTCAGTACCATAGTGTGTACCCTTGTTTTTGGTCATGGGGTCGACTTCAGTATTTTTATGACCAGTGCACTGCAAAAAGAATACAGTACGGGTAAAAACGAAATGGCAACATACAGAACGTCTATATTACTTGCTGTGCTTACGACAGTGCTGGGTATAGGTGCGCTTGTTTTTGCAGGACATCCGGCATTAAAATCAATTTCTTCGGTATCGCTGATAGGGGTTTTTGCGGCGCTAATCATCACCTTTATATTCTATCCTATACTTTTCAGGTTTGCCCTCAGTAAAAGGGTTAATAAAGGGAAAGCCCCTTTTGAATTGCGAACCTTGTTACAGTCCATAGTGCTGTTTGCATATTATGGTATCGGTTCCTTCCTGCTTTCAGTATTCAGTCTTGTCGTGGTTACGCTGCTGCCGGTTAAGAAGAAATGGAAAATTAAGGCTTTCCGTTATACCATGTCTAAATTCATGAAATCGGTATTGTATCTCAATCCGTTTGTAAAGAAAAAAGTCCTTAATCCGTATAACGAAACGTTTGACAAGCCGTCTATCATCATCGCAAATCATACCTCGTTCCTCGACATACTTGCCATAGGCATGCTGAGTCCCAAAATAATATACCTGGTGAGTGACTGGGTATACAATTCGCCAATATTCGGGATTGGTGTTAAGCTGGCAGGGTTTTATCCGGTATCGCAGGGAATAGAAGGAGGGGTGGAACACCTTCGCAAAAAAGTGGAGGAAGGCTATTCGTTGGTAGTATTCCCTGAAGGGACACGCTCTAAGAGTAATCATATTCAGCGTTTTCATAAGGGGGCATTTTACCTTGCGGAAGAATTTAATCTAGATATTGTGCCGATATTGATTCATGGAAATTCTGAGGTGCTTCCTAAAGGCGACTTCATTATCTATGATGGTAATCTTACGCTGAAGATACTCGAGCGCATCACGCCTAACGATGTGAGGTTTGGCAACGGTTTTGCCGAAAGGACTAAAAAGATAGGGGTCTATTTTAAGGAACAGTTTTCGCTAATGCGTTACGACTGTGAGCCTGCCGATTACTTTAAAAGCAAACTGATGCACAGTTTTGCTTTCAAGGAATTCGAAATCATAAGAGAGGTTAAGCAAAACCTTAACCGCTGTATGGGTGCCTATAAGAAACTGGATATTCATATTGGTGCAAAAAGTTCTATATTGCATATAGCGGATGATCATGGCGAAACGGCTGCGCTGTTAGCATTACAGGAGCCGCAACGAAAGATATACGCTTACATTGCTGACGATGAAAAACGTGATGTAGCCAAAACAAATTACATCAACAAAAAAAGGGAGATCACCTATCCGGATACATTAAAAGATACTAAGGGGATAAAGTATAAAATTGTCATTGCTGAAACTGGGACTGAGATTCCGGACGGCATTGCTGAAAAGGCTGAATTTATTGTTTTAATGAAGCCTTTTGAAAATGAATATCCTGAAGGTTTCAGGCTTGAATGTGAAGACGAAGGTTTTGTAACTTTGGTGAAGGAATAAGCAGATGAAGAAAAAATATGATGTTGTTATTGTTGGGAGCGGCTTAGGCGGACTTGTCTCTTCTGTCATATTGGCAAAAGAAGGCTACAGCGTATGCGTACTCGAAAAAAACAACCAGTTTGGGGGAAATCTGCAAACCTTTGTGAGGGATAAGACTATTTTTGACACAGGCGTACATTATATAGGCGGATTGGCGGAAGGGCAGAACCTGAACAGCTATTTTAAGTACATAGGCATAATGGACGGCCTGAACCTTAAAAAAATGGATGAGGACGCCTACGATATCATTTCTTTTGATGATGATGAGCATGAATATCCGCATGCACAGGGATATGATAATTTTGTAAAGCAGTTGGTGAAATTTTTTCCTGAGGAAGAGGAAAACCTAAAGGCTTATTGCAACAAACTTATTGATACCTGCGGTTCTTTTCCGTTATATAATCTTAATAATACCAGTGAAAGATACAGTGAAGAGGTACTGGCTGAAAATGCAAAAGAATACCTGGACAGCCTCACACAAAATGAAAAGCTCAGGGCAGTTTTGGCTGGGTCTAACTTTTTGTATGCCGGGGTAGAGAAGTCGCCGCTTTATGTACATGCGCTTTCTGTA
>QFQM01000683.1 GCA_003243255.1 Flavobacterium psychrophilum
GGCCAGCGATCCGCCCCCAGCCCTTGACCCACTCCACCTTGTTCTTGCGAAACAGAAACTCCACGCCCTTGGTCAGCGCTTCGACGCTATCGGCCTTCTGCTTCATCATCTGCGCCAGGTTGAGCGTCGGCGTGACCTCCACCCCCAGGGCACTCAACTCGCCACCGGCAGCAGCCTCGTAGAGTTCGGATGCATGCAGCAAGGCCTTGGACGGCATGCAGCCAACGTTCAGGCAGGTGCCACCGAGGGTTTCACGCCCCTCCACGCAGGCCACCTTCAGGCCCAGTTGCCCGGCGCGAATAGCCGCGTTGTAGCCGCCTGGTCCGGCACCGATGATGACCACGTCATAGCTGCTCATAGCTTTGTCCTCGAATCAGGGAATTTTGCCGGCCACCGCAGCCGTGACGGCTGGGCGCACGCGCAAGAGGTGGAAGAATAGAAACGCCAACACGGCGAACAGCGCATTCAAGGCAACCATAGGCCAGGCCGAGCCATCCTGCAGGGCGCCGAGCAGCAGGCCGGCCAGGGTGGCGCCGGCCATCTGCGAGAAGCCCATCAGCCCCGCAGCCAATCCGGCACGCTGCGGATTGGGAATCACCGCGCCAGCCACGGCGGCCGGCAGCAGCATGCCACCGCCCAGCGTCACCAATACCTGCGGCAGCGACAGCCCCAGCAGCGACAGGCCGAACAGCAGGTAGGTCGCCAGGGTCAGCAACGACCCGAACAGCACCAGCGCGACGCCGATGCCCACCACCTTCTGCGGCCCCAGACGCTGCACGTTGCGCAGGGTGAACAGGGCACCGCCGAGCAGACCGGAAACGATCAGGGCGAAGGTCAACCCGTACTGCGCCGCGCTCAGCCCCAGCAGGCCGATATACACCGACGAGGAACCAGCCACCACGACGAACATCGAGCCGTAGGTGCAGGCAATGGTCAGCGCCAGCGCGCGGCAACTGGGCCACACCTGCAGGTAGCTGGCCAGCAGGCCCTTGAGTCGACCCGCCTGCGGATCGCGCTGCAGATGGCTCTCGCGGTAACCGGTAAGCACCGACAGCAAGGCCAGGCTGCCAAGTACCAGGGTCGCCAACAGCGGCGCACGCCAGCCGCCGAACTGGGTCAGCAGGCCGCCAACCACCGGCGACAGGACGATGGCCGCGAACATGCCCAACACCGTCAGCGCCAGGGCCGGCCCCGCCTGTTCCTGCCACACGTCACGGACGATGGCACGCGCCAGCACCAGCGCCGCACAGGCGCCCAACCCCTGCAGCACACGCATGCCGATCAACACCTCGATGTTCGGCGCCAACAGCATGCCCAGGGTCGCCAGCAGATAGAGGCTCAACCCGGCAAGCAGCACCGGACGGCGCCCGAGCCGATCCGACAGCGGTCCG
>QFQM01000684.1 GCA_003243255.1 Flavobacterium psychrophilum
GAGCTGGCCGTGATTGTGCGCCAGTTGATGCAGCAGTTCAGCGACCCGATGAGCGCCCGCGCACTGTTGCAGTCGCAGCAGAACTCGGACGAGGCACTCAGTATCAAGCGCGACGCTGACCCGGCCTTTGATTTTTGCGGTTATCTGGAAGCCCTGCCGGAGGCTGACGGGATGTACATGGGGAATGCCAACATTATCCCGCGTCAGCCGCGCCTGTACCTCTATCACGCCTATCTGGTGTACATGGAGGCACACGGCTACAAGAACACCCTCAGCCTGACGTCGTTCGGCAAGGGGCTGTCAGGCATGCTGAAAGAGTACGGCCTGCATTACGACAAGCGCCGGACGAATCAGGGGATGCAGACCAACCTCACACTGCGGGAGGAAAGCAACGCCGACTGGCTGCCAAAGTGCGATGAACCCACCGCGAAATAAACTACCCTGACCGGCAACAGCCGGTCTTTTTTTACCTGCAAAACGGCAAAAGTGAACAGTGAAGTGTTCACTGTTCACCATGTATTCACCTGCTAACCTAATGAAAATAATGAATAAAAATACCGAGTGAACAGTGTGAACAGTTTTTCCAGAAAAAAACTTTTTGCCCTCAAAAGGGAACAGCACGGCTTAGTGCCGGAAGCGGACACGGCTAACATTATGATGAACTAATCAACGGGGAGCAGGTCACCATATACATCAAACTCATTATTCTGGCTACGTTTAAGGTAGGCACTCGGTTCACCCTCCCGGTTATATAAAGTTAGCTCATCATCGAGTGAAATATAATCGAAAGCGTTGCTTTGATTGTCATAAAGATCTAGGTCATTGCTCGCAATAACACAAGCTGAGAAAAAATAGCCAGCAGGATTGATTTTTTCGTAATTACTTACGTTTCTTAAAAAGAAAAAATTCGTACATTCTACCAATATTGTGAGGACACCAACTCCCATTTTTCGCTCATAGTTGACCTGACGTTAGCCGCATCTAACGGCTGCGGCTAAAGCATGAACATCCCTTAGCATGAACATCCATTTATAAAAAAAAATTGTTCATGATTCCATAAGATCTCAGATTGACTCATTGTTGGGCATTGAAGTTCATTTACTGAAAAAATAGGGTATTTAACTGATTTAAAAATACTAGAGAAATTTGAATGTATTGGATTGTTAAATATTTCTCGTCCATATTGCGCCTCGAGTAAAACATGAATTGCAGCAACAGCATCGATTACGGTTTTAAGTGATGCCTTATGTCTGTTAACACCACGGTTATGTTTAACAGCATTATATGCATCATACCAAACCAAACTTACAGTCGGTTTTATAACATCCCAATCTCTAAAAGGAGACCATTCTTGCAATTGTGGATAGAAAACGAGCTTTGTTGAATATT
>QFQM01000685.1 GCA_003243255.1 Flavobacterium psychrophilum
GGCGCCATTCTGGCCCAGCAAACAAAAGATATCCCCTGCCTGCAGCGAAAGGTTGAGGCCGTTCAATGCCGTATGACCATTGTACTGCTTGGTGAGGTTGATAGCAGCTAAAGTGTGCATATAAGAAACGATTTGGTGAATAGCATCAGGAAGTCGCACACAATGGAAGTGCGCGAACAAGAGACCTGACAGGTTAGCCTGGCAGTGTGTCCTGCAAAACCTGTCAGGTCTGTGCAGGTATTTTTGTGCATGCCACAGCGATACACAAACAATTACAGTAACCCCACGGCAAGTGGCCGGGTGTTATACGGTAATACAGTAATGATTAAGAATGTAGCGTGGGAGGTCCTTTGTTGGAGAACAGTAATACCGGGATGGTAAAGGCATGTTCAATGTAGCCACCGGTAGGGCTGTTGTGCGACAGGTTAGGCAAGATATACTGGTATACCTGCGCTTCGGTGTATACCGAATAACTATGTGAGCAAATGTTACAATGACTGGTATAGGAAGAGCCGGTATTTTGGCTAAACGAAGTATCCCCTTCTTCGCTGGTCGCAGATAACGCTACCCCGGCATCGTTCGGCTGGTGATGGTGCCACCAATGGATCGGTGTCGTGATAAAGCTGTACAACATGAGTAAACATGCTGCTACCAGCCGCCTGTATGGGGAGGAGGTCGCCAATCTGATAATTTCAACGGTGTTGCAAATATAGGGAGAGTCTGTTACAACCGGCCACTGCCCCGGAAAAAAATCAAGGAGTGGTATTTACAAGAGTAGTTGGCCTTTTTCTATCAAAGATGATAATACTGACACATCCTGCCGTGTAAGCAATAATATCGATCCATTCAAATGAGCTCCCAATGACAACAGTTGCGAGCTTTGAATCCTGCAGGCCCAGCCGGTGCACGATCTGAAAGTATTGCAATATTTCAATCACGTAAGCAAAAAGCAATACGCCAATAGCTGCCGGGAAACAGGGTATACGGACAAAAGCTTTTACGCCACAGTAAAGTAGAATGACTACAAGGAAATCGCCCACATACGGCCGTATAATAGCGTCGTGGACATAAAGAGCAATCAATACTTCAATAATGAAGAGAATGACCGCTGCGAAGAAGTATTTCTTATTGAAAGTAAACATGTGGCCCACAAAATAAAAAAGTGTTGCGGAAACCACAACACTTTTCATCTTGCTAAGAATGTAATTAATATTATTGTAAAGCTTTCAATTGCTTTTTAAGATTTTCAGCCTGTTGCTTTGTTTTTATGGTTTCGGCCAATGAGTTACGGCTGTTGCCTGTTTTAGCTTCAACCTTTACAGCTTTTGCCTTCTCACTTATAGCTTTTATCTTTTGCAATACCTGATCCTTCATGTGCCGTATTT
>QFQM01000147.1 GCA_003243255.1 Flavobacterium psychrophilum
TCCTTACTCCGTCATTTTGCTTGACGAGATTGAGAAAGCTCACCCGGATGTATTCAACATGCTGCTTCAGGTACTTGACGACGGTTACCTTACTGACAGTTTAGGTCGCAAGATCGACTTTAAAAATACCATTATCATCATGACATCTAACGTTGGTGCACGCCAGCTTAAAGATTTCGGACAGGGTGTTGGTTTCGGTACAGCTGCCAAAAAGGCACAGGCTGACGAACACACTAAAGGTGTTATTGAAGCTGCACTTAAGAAAACTTTTGCCCCTGAGTTCATCAACAGGATAGATGATATTATCGTATTTAACCCTCTTGAAAAAGAGCATATCGACCTTATCATTGACATTGAGCTTGACAAACTTTATGCAAGAATTAAAGACCTTGGCTACAATATTTCACTATCTGAAAAAGCCAAAGACTTTATTGCCGAGAAAGGCTTTGACAAGCAGTATGGAGCAAGGCCACTAAAACGTGCCATCCAGAAATATGTTGAAGACACGCTTGCCGAAGAGATCATTACCAACAAAATATCAGGTGGTGACGAAATCTTCATGGATCTTGATGAAAACGGCACAGAACTGGCCGTAACAATCAAAAAAGCAGAAAACCCTGCAAGCTAAAAGAGACTATCTTTCATTTTAAATAGCATCCCCGAAGGTCATTGATCTTTGGGGATATTTTTTTTACAATTCATTTAAAGACTGAAAAATTTAAGATTGAAATATTGGGATAAAAAACCGTTGTAAAATACTATTTCACTGATTAAAAAGTTATTACATTAACCAATATACCTTAATCATGAAAAGACAACTAACCTTACTACTCTTCATCTTTACCGCTATAACAGCCTGCAGCAAAGAAACCCGGAAGAATAAAAATATAGCTCTGGCTAAAGAGTCTGACACCCTGACAATAGCAAAAGGTCATACCTTAAAGAACCTAACTTCATACGATACGCTTACTAAAACGATACATGTTTTTGTTGCTTTGTGTGATAATAAATATCAGGGTATAGTGCCTGTACCTGAGAAAATCGGAAATGGACAAGACCCCAACTCTAACCTTTACTGGGGCTGTGGTTATGGAATACGCACATACTTCAAAAAAAGTAACGAATGGAAATTTATTGAATCACGTAAAATAGATTCCGTTAAAATGGAAAGGCTTATTTTCAAACACATTACAAAAAATTATTACCTGGTAGCAGACGCTTACAACGGCAAAGACATAAAACAATGTACCATTGACTTTTTAAACAGCAGTGCCGGTAAAGAAAAAGACACCCTTAAAGTAGGCTCTACCACTATTGGCATTAACGGCAATTCGCAATTGTTGACATACATTGGCCACGATGGGCTAATGGAATTTACTATTGACGACACTTTCAAAAATACAGACAATAAAAAGCGTGATATTATCTTACTTGCCTGTTTCAGTAAGATGTATTTTAGCGAACATCTTAAAGAAGCTAATGTAAATCCTTTGGTATGGACAAGCGGACTTATGTGCCCTGAAGCATATACTGTTCATGATGCTATTTCGGGATATTTAAATAACGAAAACAATAAGCAAATACAAACAAGGGCTGCACAAGCTTATAACAAATATCAGAAATGTGGTATCACAGCCGCAAAGAATTTATTGGTCACAGGCTGGTAAACCAAAAAATTCATGAAATGAAGATCATGATTTTTCGGCTTTTTTTATTCCTCTCCGCTAACCCCTCTCCAAAGGAAAAGTAACATTCATCTCATAATTCGTAAGAGTGATGCTACGGCATTAAACTCTGTGGCGTTAAGAAAATTATGAATAAGGCGTCAAGAAGCATCCGCTGTTTGAGCGCAGCGAGTTCGGATGGTTTAGCCTAATGAAATAATTTTTAGCCTAAGGAGTTCTGCCGTGCCTTTTTGTTTCTTTTGTGGCAAGACAAAAGAAAAGCCAAAATTTATAATCAATCTAAAAAACACCTAACCTTCTCAATATAAAAAACATAACCTCAGATTACAATTTTCCGGCATTACCATATCATTAAATTTGGCTAAAATCGAAATCAATACTTTTCACAATAAAAAAAAGTAGTAATTTAGATTACAAATCGTATTAAAATGCTGGACAAAGTAATTGTAGGTAGTGAAGAATGGTGTGCATTCCCGGAACTTGGTATACCTACCATAAAGGCCCGTGTAGATTCGGGTGCCAAAACATCTGCACTTCATGCCATTAACATCGCCCCTTTTCAGAAAGACGGTGATAATTGGGTAAAATTTGACATTAACCCGATACAGAACAATTCAAAAACCATCATACACTGCCAGGCACGCCTTGTAGATAAACGTGTGGTAAAAAGCTCCAGCGGTTACCGCGAACAGCGTTATGTTATAAAAACCGGTATTAAAGTAGGCGAAACTAACTGGGAAGTTGAAGTTACACTTACTAACCGTGACTCTATGGGTTTCCGTATGCTTTTAGGCCGTGAAGCCATGAGCGGACGCATATTGGTTGACCCTGAACAAAAATACCTGTTAGGGCAGCCTACAAAAGAAAAACTAAAAGAATACTACGATAACAGTAACGAAGAGAAAAAAGGACTTCGTATTGGGCTTCTTGCAAGCAATCCAGAATTGTACAGCAACCGTCGTATTATGGAAGCCGGTGAAATGCGTGGTCACGAAATGCATTTCCTGAACCTGAAATACTGTTATATGAAACTGGACGCGCATACGCCTGAGATCCATTATCGTGGCGGAAGGATATTAAACGACTTTGATGCCGTTATTCCGCGTATACGCCCGAGTATGACATTTTATGGCTGCGCTATTACACGTCATTTTGAGGCGCTCAAGGTATTTTCACTAAACTCATCATCTGCAATTACCCAGTCGAGGGATAAACTGTTCTCGCTTCAACTGTTGCTTAACAGCGGTGTTGATATTCCCACTACAGGATTTGCCAACTCCCCTCTTGATACCAATGACCTTATTCAAATGGTAGGTGGCCCGCCACTTATCGTAAAACTACTTGAGGGTACTCAGGGTAAAGGCGTTGTATTGGCTGAAACAAAAAAGGCTGCGGAAAGTGTTATCAATGCATTCAAAAGTCTTAATGCGAATATATTAGTTCAGGAATTCATCAAAGAGGCTAATGGTAAAGACCTTCGCCTTTTTGTGATTGACGGCAAAGTAGTAGCCGCCATTCAGCGTGAGGCACTTCCTGGCGAATTCAGGGCAAATATTCACCTTGGTGGTACAGCATCTATTATAAAACCAACAGTTGAGGAAAAAAGAATAGCAATCAAAGCTGCCAAAGCTATGAATCTTAAGGTAGCCGGGGTGGATATTATCCGTTCAACCAAAGGTCCGTTATTGCTTGAAGTAAACTCATCGCCGGGACTTGAAGGCATTGAAGGCGCCACAAGCAAAGATATAGCCGGAGAAATGATCCGTGCTATTGAGAAAAATTTCAAACTTTAAAACCAACACCTATGCATATAGCTGCCAAAATCATCATTGCTTTTGTAGCCCTTATACATATTTACATCCTTTGGCTGGAAATGTTTGCATGGCTCACCAGAGCCCGTAAAGTATTCAGAACGCTACCACAGGAGTTGTTTGTACCTACTAAATCTATGGCTGCCAATCAGGGATTGTATAACGGATTCCTTGCTGCCGGACTGATTTGGTCATTACTGATATGCAATGCTGAGTGGGCTGCCCATGTCGCTACCTTCTTTTTAGGATGCGTATTAGTTGCAGGCTTATATGGTGCTGCTACAGTACAAAAAAAGATATTCTATGTACAGGGCATTCCTGCTATATTGGGATTATTAGCTGTTTCTTACTATAAAGTTAAAACATATGAAATACTGGCATATACTTATTATATTTATTTTGGCTACGGCTGTTATGGTTGTTGGCGCTCTTTTTAAACTGATGCACTGGTACGGAGCCTCATTTATGCTGATGATAGGCATGGGTGGTCAGTTTATCTCATTGGTGCTGCTTGCCGCCAAAGTTGTAGTAGAACGGAAAAACAACGACTTCTTAAATAAATAAGTTATGAAACCTAAAATTATACTATCGGCAACTGCTCTGTTCCTGTCATTGATGGGTTATAGCCAGGACTGTTCTAAATTCAAAAACGGAACCTTTAAGTTTACCGACCCAAAAAGCAAGGAGGTTTGCATCATTACCCGAAAGGACAATATACAGACCGAAAGGATGGAACAAAGTGACGAGACGTATGATTTTGACATTAACTGGACGGATGACTGCACCTATACCGTAACTCCTACCGCAGCTACGGCAGAGAGAAAACCTGAAGTAACAAAATCGGGAACTATGACCGTAAAGATCATCAAAACCAAAAAGAACTCCTACACCCAAAAAGTAACCATAGCCACAGACCCTAAATTTTCAAGGGTTGACGAGGTATTTGTTGCAGAAGAGAAAAAGTAGCACCATCCATGACCAACCAAAATATTATTCGTTTACTTTCCGGACTTACTTTCCTTATTTTCTTTTGTCCATTTTTTCAGATGTGCTCTGATAGCAGTCATTTAAAAAAGACACTTGCAGAACAACCTAAAACTCAAACTGAGATAATCAGAGAAAAAGAAAGACAAGAAAAAGAATTAAGAGAATTTAAGAAAGCATGGACATACTCGGGCTATAAAATGGCAACTTATATTTTTGAACCTAAAGCACTTAAAAAAATAACTCCTGAAGATTTACTCGACAGTACTTTTTACACTTTTCTGTCCTTTACACTAACTTTAATTATATCAATATTTATCTTCATCCAATCTTTAAGGAAAAAATTCACAGCAGTCTATAAACCCGCACTACTGAATTTATTATTTGCTGTTATACCAATCGGTATATTTTTAATTGATGGTGTACTCGAAGAACTCTCTCAAATCAAATTTGGTTATTATCTCTTTATAATTAATACAATAGCTTTGATTATCTTTAGCAGGGAAATCAGAAGCAAAAATGCAGTTTAAAGAGCTTCATACAGAAAGAATGCGACTCAGGTTATATACGCCTGAGGTAGCAAAATATGTGTTTACCACAATGACAGACACTGAACTCATCGTTTTCTTCGGACTTGAATCTACCGATGCACTGGTAAAGGAAAAAGAGAAATTCAGCCTTGGCATTGCTACTTACAACAGGTCATTCGCAAATTTTCAAATGATTGATAAGGAAATGAATGTCGTTATTGGCGGATGCGGTTTTCACACCTGGGTTCCCGACCACAGAAGAGCTGAAATTGGCTATGGACTACATAGTGATGAATACAAGCAAAAAGGCCTGATGACAGAAGCCTTGCTACCAATCCTAAAGTATGGTTTTGAAGAAATGAACCTGCACCGCATAGAAGCTTTGGTTGCCGAGTGGAATACAGCATCTGTAAAACTGCTTACAAACTTTGGTTTTCGCCAAGAAGGTGTTTTACGACAGCATTATGTTGTAAATGGTATTCCTGAAGATTCTGTTGCCTATTCATTATTGAAACCTGAATTTAGATTTTAAGTATGGAGACAATCCTGACAGGTATTGCAATTGTTGGAGGTGTACTTATCTTTATTAAGTTGGTCATTATGGCTGATAAATCAGGAAGAGACTATGAAAGACAGGCAAGGGAAAAACTTGGCGACAGTTTTATATATGATCCTGAAACAGGAGCCAAAATAACCCTCGAACAGGCAGAATCGGGAAACTGGATGCTACCGGATGAAGAATTAAAGCAACGCAATAAGCTGGAACAAAGAGTTGACGCTATTGAAAATAACCAAGCTTTTACCGTAGTAGACCTTATAGAGAGTTTAAACTATAAAGAGAAAAGCTAAATGCAGAACAACTCTCTATTCTTGAAAAAACTGAAATTCTGAAAAAATATGATGACTGGACCTATTCCTATTCATATTCTTTTGATGAAGGACTGAATTTTGTTTTTTTTCCTGAAGTTGAACTTATAGCCAAATCAAGAGGCGAAAGCTATTATCTGCAATCCCAACTGATGTTCTGGATAAAAATTGAAAACTATGGCGGGCATTATTATTTCAGGGAAAAATCTACTTCAGAAAAAATATTTGATCTTTTTCGAAACGACGACACAATCAAACTGGACCATTATGAATGCTTTGCTATAAAAAAAGCACATAATGTCCTTTCTATAATCCGTTTAATGGAAAAGCTGGATAAAGAGCCAGGACTGGAAATTGAAATTATGGGAGAAGATCTTTTCATAAAAACATTAAAATTACTTAATCTTGAAGATTTTAATCGCATTACAAAAATTATCGGTTAAGGATACACTAATAAAATTGAAAAGTAAATGAAACCTCCAGTAATAACAAATATTCTTAGAAACAAAAAGACCCGATAAATGATACCTCGCATGCCTTCCTTAAGTATAGTTTTTATAAAATGCTTTCTAAATTGCTAACATATTCATTATTAAACCCTATTTAAAATTAATTTATAACACAACCAATGAAAAAAACCTTATTCCTATCTTTAATTTTTCTTCTTTCTATAAAATCTAATGCACAAGAGAAAATACAGATAACAACAAACAACCCAAATGAGAGTAAACTAAAACTGGATGAATTTTACTTTACCCATCAGCTATTCTCTGAAGCTTTTTACATGACGAGGATGAATAAGGAGCTTTCCGTAGATGAAATGTACAACATCCTTAAAAGCATCCATAATAAGGTAGACATTGATAATCCTGTGCATATTGAGATAAAGAGACCAAGCAAAAACAATGCTCAATATGAATTTATAGTACTTGAATCACCTAAAGCGAAAGTATTAGTCATGAAAACCAGTTATGATGCTGAAAATGAAAATTTTACTAAAGAAATTAGTGATTCAACATTTATGAGATTTTATATAATTGATGGGGACAGACTTATACATAATAGTGACATTTATAGTCGTGAAGCAGAAGAAAAAGCAAAAAAAGAAGAAGTATATACCTTAATAGGTTTCTATATATTCGATGACCGAAAAGACAATAATGATAAAATAAAACCTTTAATTGATAACATTATTGCCGATCCAAAATCAACCAAATTAGATATTCTTTACACTAAACTTTACCTCGGTGAATATTATCTCATGAATTCCGATATAGTTTCAGCAGAGAAAGAGGTTAAAAGCTTAAAAGATTTTTTCAATAGAAACAAAGGGAAAGATCTTCCTGAAAATTATGCTCTTTTACCAAATATGGCTGAAACTGAATTACTATTAGTAAAAAAATTAAAAGGCTTAAATTAATAAAGACTAAAACAAAATTGAAAAGTAAATGACAATAGAAGAACTACAACATATCTGCAAACAATTTCCCGGAATGACAGAAGACATTAAATGGGACAATCACCTGTGCTTTAATGTTGGCAGTAAGATGTTCATAATAACATCTCCCGATTCTGTTCCGGTAAGCGCTTCTATTAAAGCTACCGATGAAGATTTTGAAACACTTATACAGCGTGAAGGTTTTATCCCCGCTCCGTACATGGCACGCTACAAATGGGTTCACATTGACAATATCAGTCGCCTGAGCAAAAAGGAATGGGAACACTACTCTAAAACAGCCTATCAACTGATACACGATAAACTCCCTGCTAAAGTAAGGAAAGAGATAGCTGCTTTGTAGAAGTGAAATGTTAGATCTGAGATGATGGATGATAGACAAAAGATTTACCTACAAAATAAATCTCACAAATTACAGTTATTATTGGCAACCAAACCAATACAACCTATGCATAAATCGATTTACCTGCTTTTGTTGGTACTCACTTCATTTACATCTTATTCCCAAGTAAAAGGCACAATACAAGACAGCACTACAAAAGAGCCTATCCCCTATGTAAATATTTGGGTAGAAGAAGGAAAAATTGCCATCAGCGCAGATGAGAATGGAAACTTTTCTTTACAAACTGATTCCTCAAAAACAATAAGTTTTAGCGCTGTTGGTTATAACAATAATAGCATCAAAGCTTCAGATATAAATTCTGTTGTTTTAATGCAACCCCAAATCATACAGCGGAATGAAGTTGTAATAGAACGATCAAAAAATCCGAAATCAATACAAATCGGCTCCCTTAAAAATACAAAACCAGACCACTACATTGCGCAGAGAGAAGGATATTCATGGATTTTTGCGAATTATTATCCATATAAACCTGAATATAAAAATACTTATTTTAATAACCTGAAACTCATCACCTACTCCGAAATAAAAGGTGCTATATTCAATATCAGGCTGTACAGCGTAAATGAAAAAGGAGAGCCTGGTGATTACTTATACGACGACAACATTATCTGCGAAGTAAAAAAGGGAGAAAAGACAAACACAATAGACCTTTCCAAATACAATATCCGTTTTCCTGAAAATGGCATCTTTATAGCCCTTGAATGGCTTACAATAGAAAAAAACAAATATAAAACTATTACCAGAAGCAAAATAAATGAAGACGGAACAAGGGAAATTTATAAAAAGAAAGACCGGGAAATCTATTATATGTATGCTCCTAACTTTGGTGTAGCAGAAAAACACGACGAGTATACATCCTGGATTTCTACAAATGGTAAATGGTCGCAATTAAAACCTGACGGTAAATTACATAGTCCAATTTTAGAACTATTATTAACCAATTAAAGTATTTCTAACTCTATCTGGTCTGCCCCACTCAGGACAAAAAATATTGCTGTTTAATGCATCTCAATAAAAAAGCTCCCGATGGGAGCTTTTTGTTTATTATTCAAATACGGTTTCGTCAAGTTGAAGATTATGAAGAAACGCTATTGTATTCTCTATATCGTAATGCAGTATCCTGTCTTCAGTTACCAACGGCACCTCTTCGCGGTATGATTTCACGAAAGCTTCAAGGAATTCACTCGATTTAAGCGGCCTTCTGAACTCAATAGCCTGAGACGCATTCATAAGTTCAATAGCAAGGATACGCTCAAGGTTATCAACAATCCTAAGAGCTTTGGTTGCAGCATTAGAGCCCATACTCACATGATCTTCCTGTCCGTTTGATGATACAATACTGTCGGCACTTGCCGGCGTACACAATTGCTTGTTCTGGCTGGCAATACTCGCAGCAGTGTACTGCGGAATCATAAATCCTGAGTTCAGCCCGGGGTTGCTTACAAGGAATGGTGGCAATCCGCGAAGCCCTGAGATAAGCTGGTAGGTTCTTCTTTCAGAAATACTTCCAAGTTCAGAAAGCGCTATTGCTAAGAAATCAAGCGTAAGTGCCAGTGGCTGTCCGTGAAAGTTACCTCCAGAAATGATCTGGTCACTTTCTATAAAGATATTCGGGTTATCGGTAACCGAGTTGATCTCGGTACGGAAAACCTTCTTAACGTAATCAATAGTGTCTTTTGTAGCTCCGTGTACCTGTGGTATGCAACGGAATGAATATGGGTCCTGTACGTGTTGTTTTGCCTGTGTAATGATCTCGCTATCCTCAAGCAGTTCGTTAAAACGTTTTGCTGTAACAATCTGTCCTTTGTGAGGTCGAACCATATGGATAAGTTCATTGAAAGGCTCTATACGTCCGTCAAAGCCTTCAAGCGATACTGCGGCGATAACATCAGCAAGATAAGACAGCTTAACCGACTTTAGCAATACATATACCCCATAGGCACTCATAAACTGTGTACCGTTAAGCAATGCAAGACCTTCTTTAGATTTTAGCACGATAGGCTTCCATCCCATTTTATCAAGCACTTTTGCTGCAGGCTGACGGAAACCGTCCATATAAACCTCTCCCTCTCCTAATAAGGGAAGTGACAGGTGTGCCAACGGAGCAAGGTCGCCCGAAGCACCAAGCGAACCCTGGTTGTAAATTACAGGAAGTATGTCGTTGTTGTAAAAATCGATAAGCCTTTCTACAGTTTCAAGCTGAACGCCGGAATGACCATAACTTAGCGACTGTATTTTTAGAAGCAACATGATCTTAACGATAGCCTCAGGCACTTCTTCACCCGTACCACAAGCATGCGATTTTACAAGGTTTTCCTGAAGCTGCGAAAGGTTCTCATTAGAAATCTTTACATTATAAAGCGAACCAAAACCCGTGTTGATACCGTAAATCGGGTCGCTATGCGATTTCATCTTCTCATCAAGGTAGGTACGGCATTTCTCAATGTTTGCCCTTGCCTCTTCAGACAGTGCCAGTTTTTTATCCTGGCTAATGATATCATTCACGATTTCAAGCGATAACAGGTCGCTGCTTATATAATGTATTGTTTCCATAGTAATGGTTTATTTGAGCTGCCAAAATTCACTAAACCATAATTAAAAAACAAGATTTTTGATAACTTTTCATTTTGGGGTGGTGTTTTTAAATAAACAAACAAACCAGACATTGGTATTTTTACCACAAAGGTCACTAAGCAGGCACTATGTTCACTAAGCTTTGTGCCCTCAGTGAAAACTCTTTGTGTTCCTTATGGTTAACGTCCCCCATCCCATCTATTTCCAGATACGCCTTACCCATATACTTCAAAATATCTGACGCTATAAACGACTGCATAGAAGTTTCTTTTACGCCAATATCTGCCGAAAGGCCATGCAAGTAAACACCAAATATTGCTGCATCAACAGGTTTATACCCCTGAGCAAGCAGTCCGGTAATGATCCCCGTTAGCACATCGCCGCTCCCCCCTGTTGCCAAACCTGCATTGCCGGTAGAATTTACATATACTTTATCGTTATGTACAATCATTGTATGGGCATCTTTTGCTACAAGTATAACATCGTTCTCTTTAGAGAAAGCCGTCATCTTTTCGAGTTTATCAAAATCGTCTTCCCAACTACCCATCAGTCGTTCGTGTTCTTTAGGATGTGGTGTAAGTATGGTATTTTCTGGTAGCAGTTTTTGCCATTCTTTGTTCTGCGAAAGGA
>QFQM01000148.1 GCA_003243255.1 Flavobacterium psychrophilum
AGACACGAACTGAGCAATAGTTCCTGTTCCGGTATAAAGATCGTAAACAAGTTCATTGCCTGTAAGTCCTGCAAATTCTCGCGTTATGCTATACAGTTCATAAGCCTGGTCAGAGTTTGTCTGGTAAAATGATTTAGCATTGATGCTAAACTTAAGGCCTTCCATTTCTTCAAGGATATAGTCACGGCCTTTGTAAAGGATAATATCCTGATCGTAAAGCGTATCATTAGCTTTGCTGTTTATTACATATTGCAGCGAAGTGATTTGCGGGAAACGCTCAGCAAGGAAATTAAGTAATAATTCTCTCTTTTCCTTATCATCTTCAAAAAACTGAATAAGCACCATAATCTCACCTGTAGAAGCTGTACGTATCATTAAAGTACGCAGCAGTCCTTCGTGGTTGCGTGGATTGAAAAAGCTTAGTCCGTTTGCATTAGCAAATTCCCTTACGCTGTTTCGGATGTCGTTGCTTGGATCTTCCTGAAGGCTGCAATGGCTAATATCAAGAATTTTGTCCCATGCTTTCGGGATATGGAATCCAAGAGCATTAGCATCAGAAATCTCTACACCACTATCTACCTCTTCCTGAGTTTTCCAGCGTGCGTTAGAGAATGAGAATTCCATTTTGTTACGGTAAAAAAGCTGTTTTTCGGAACCTAATATTGGTTCAAAACCGGGTAGTTCAATTTTACCTATGCGTTTCAGGTTGTTATATACTTCCTGATTTTTATAGAAAAGCTGCTGCGAATATTCCATATTTTGCCACTTACAACCACCGCATGAGCCAAAATGGCTGCATACAGGATCTATTCTGTGTTTAGAATATTCATGAAAATTTATGGCTCTGCCTTCATAATACGACTTTTTCTTTTTAAAAGTCTGTACATCAACCACATCTCCCGGAACCACATTGGGTATAAAAATTACTTTTCCATCGGGTGCTTTTGCTACTGATACACCTTTGGCACCGGCGTCTAGCACTGTGATATTGTCAAATACAATCCTGTCTGTCTTTTTTCTTCCCATGGCGCAAAAATAAGGTATTATTATAAAAAAACAGGATACATTTGTTGTAATCTCATCAAACAAAATATTATGGTAAAATATTTGGCACTTTTACGCGGAATTAATGTTAGCGGTAAGAATATCATTAAAATGGAAAGCCTCAGGAAATTATTGGAAGATAATGGGCTTAAGAATATTAAGACGTATATTCAGAGTGGAAATGTTGTGTTTGATAGCGCTGAAAAATCTAAAGATAAACTGGCAGAAACTTTTCATTCGCTTATAAAAAAAGAATATGGCTTTGATATCACAATATTTATTCTCAACAGAGATAGCCTTGAAAAGAGCATTGATGATAATCCTTTTGCGGATGGCAGGGAAGAAGAAGCCGCAGGATTCAAAAAACTGTATGTAACTTTCCTTTCTGGAATTCCTTCTGAGGAAAATATCGAAAAATTACGTCAGGCTCCCATCGGTAATGACCAGATAGAGATTATTATAGATATACTTTATTTCAATCTGGAATCAAAGGCTTCAGATTCTAAATTATCCAATAACCTTATAGAAACCAAACTTAAGTTAAAAGCAACCACACGTAACTGGAATACTACATTAAAGTTGTTGTCTATGATGGAGTAGGGCAGTTTAAAATTTTGTTAAATGACAGACGGTTAGCATATTTTTATGTAAATTGGGAATACCAATTCAAACCAATTCTCATGAAAAGAAATGCAACGGCCGTTTGGTCTGGCTCCCTTAAAGAAGGAGGAGGAAAAATTACTACTCAAAGTAATGTACTGAGCAATACTCAATATTCTTTTAAGACTCGTTTTGAAGATGGTATTGGTACCAACCCGGAAGAGTTGGTGGCAGCGGCACATTCCGGATGTTTTACTATGCAGTTGACTGCATATATAAACGAGGCCGGATATGATGTAGCTTCAATAGAAACCAAATGTGATATCGACTTTCAGAATGGAAGCATTGTTGGGTCTCACTTATCGGTTCTGGCAAGGGTTGATGATATAGATACCGATGTATTTCAGCAGCTTGTAAAAAAGGCAGAATCTAATTGCCCTATATCAAGGCTTTTAAACACAACTATCACATCAAACGCAACATTAGTAAGGAGTTAAGTTTATTTTTTGATTTCATATGAGGTCCCGCAAAAGCGGGACTTTTTTTGTTTTAATAATTTATATCTTTGAATGACTAAACTTCAGGTATGAACCGTTTCGACAGGATAACCGCAATATTAATACAGCTTCAGTCTAAAAAAGTGGTAAAGGCACAAGATCTCGCCGATAGATTTGGCACCAGCCTGCGCACCATTTATCGTGATATACGCACATTGGAAGAAGCAGGTGTTCCTTTGTATGGCGAAGCGGGTATAGGTTATTCGATTGTTGACGGGTACCGACTACCACCGGTAATGTTTACGCAGGAAGAAGCTATCGCTTTTGTTACTGCCGAAAAATTAATGGGTAAGTTTACCGATAGTGCGCTGAATACTAATTTCAGTTCGGCAATGTATAAGATCAAAGCTGTTTTACGCGGAACTGAAAAAGACCTGGTGGAAAATCTCGAAGAGCAGATTCTGGTAATTGAAAGGCCAAAAAACAGTACACCTCCGGCTAATATTCTTGATGTATTGCTCAAATCTATTGCTGAAAAAAAAGTCGTAAAAATGATATACAAAGCATTTGGCAACGACAACAGTGAAAGGCATATAGAACCAATAGGTGTGTTTCATGAACACGAAAACTGGTATACCATCGGTTTTTGTCATTTGAGGCAGGAGTACAGGCAGTTTCGTCTCGACAGGGTTATCGAAATTAAATTAACCGATCAGTCTCAGGAAGAGCGTGCTTCGCTAAAAGAATTCCAGCAAACACAAGACGCTATCAGAGCAGGATTTAAGGTTCAGAAAGCAGTGATAAGATTTGATAAAAGTATAGCTATATATCTTCAGGACCGACGCCATTATTTTGGTTTTGTTTCAGAGGTGGTTACTGACGATTATGTGGAGATGACTTTTCTCTCCCAATCACTTGAAGAAGGACTTGCCCGATGGTTTATAATGTTTGCAGACAAAGGTGAAATTGTAGAACCACAAGATTTAAAAGATGCGGTTGCCAGACTTTTAGATACGATGATGAAAAAAAATCCGGTTTCAGAAAACCTGTTGACATAGGGTTGTCATAAGCCATGATTTACTTTGTACTATAAAACAAATTAAATCAATCAATTATGGAACTTATTAAATTATTACAGAAAGAAATGAATCAGGAAGCAGCCACAACCCGAAAAATGCTTAGTCTGGTACCTGTAGAAAAATTTGACTGGCAACCACACCCAAAAAGTATGACAATGAAGCGTCTTGCTTCTCACATCGCTGAATTACCGGGATGGGTTGATATGGCAATAAATACTGATGAGCTTGATTTTGAGAACAATCCCTATCAGCCTTATGATGTAAAATCAAATGAAGAATTACTTGCTTTTTTTGAAGAATCACTTAAAAAAGGAAAAGAGGCATTAGCTACTGCGGATATAGACACATTTGATAAAGAATGGATATTACGAAGCGGAGACCAGATATACAGCAAGGATACAAAATATGAAGTAATAAGAATGGCATATTCACAGATCATTCACCACAGGGCACAGCTGGGGGTAAATTTGCGATTACTCAATATACCTTTGCCGGGTAGTTATGGCCCGTCTGCGGATGATATGTCTTTTTAAGGCATTGATAAAAAACCTCATTTTGAAAGAAATGAGGTTTTTTATTTGCGTTTAATTCAGATTAAAGTGGTGATAATTTTATTTTTACTAATTTGCAGGCTTATTGGTTGATTTCTCTCCAAAAGAAGGAATTGCTGTTTGACAAACAAAAAATAAAAAAACAATGTCAGTTTTAGAAAAATTAAGCTCGGCTGATGCTATAGCTTTAGAAGACAAGTATGGAGCACACAATTATCATCCACTACCGGTAGTACTTAGTAAAGGTGAAGGCGTATATGTGTGGGATGCGGAAGGAAAAAGGTATTATGACTTTTTATCGGCTTATTCAGCGGTAAATCAGGGTCATTGTCATCCAAAAATTGTTAATGCGATGATCAATCAGGCACAAACACTTACGCTTACCTCACGTGCTTTTTATAATGATCAGCTAGGGAAGTATGAAGAGTTTGTAACGAAATATTTTGGTTTCGACAAGGTGTTACCGATGAATACCGGTGCTGAAGCAGTTGAAACAGCAATTAAGCTTTGTCGTAAATGGGCTTATGAAAGAAAAGGAATAGCTGAACAGGAGGCAAAAATTATAGTATGTGAGAACAATTTCCACGGAAGGACTACTACCATCATCTCTTTTTCTAACGACGAGAACGCAAGGAAAAACTTTGGGCCATACACTGCAGGCTTTATAAAAATAGCTTATGATGATATCAGTGCACTGGAAAGTGTTCTTAAATCTGAAAAAAACATAGCAGGTTTCCTTGTAGAGCCTATTCAGGGAGAGGCAGGAGTTTATGTTCCGGCCGAAGGTTATCTGGCAAAAGCAAAACAGCTTTGTGAAGAAAACAATGTACTTTTCATTGCTGATGAAGTTCAGACAGGTATTGCACGTACAGGTAAATTATTAGCGGTGCATCATGAAAATGTACAGCCGGATATCCTTATCCTGGGTAAGGCACTTTCGGGAGGTGCTTATCCTGTTTCGGCAGTATTGGCTAACGATGAGATAATGAATGTTATCAAACCGGGACAGCACGGTTCAACTTTTGGAGGTAATCCTGTTGCTTCTGCTGTAGCGATTGCTGCACTTGAAGTAGTTGAAGACGAAAAGCTTGCCGAAAATGCTGAAGTAATGGGTGAACTATTTAGGCAAAAAATGAATGAGTATATAGCAGGCAGCAATATTGTGACTCTAGTAAGGGGTAAAGGCTTGCTGAATGCTATTGTAATTAATGATTCAGAAGAGAGCTCGACAGCATGGGATATATGCGTTAGCCTTAAAGAAAATGGACTTTTGGCAAAACCGACTCATGGAAATATAATCCGTTTTGCACCACCATTGGTAATGAACGAAGGACAGCTTTTAGATTGTGTATCTATTATTACCAGAACTCTTTCTGCATTTGAAAAATAATCTTTCTAAAATTAATATAAACCAACAATCATCTATTTTATGGAACAAAATTCTTCTTTTGAATCATTTGAACTTCAATTCACGCAACAGGCACAGGAGTATTATCATCAAACAGCCAAATGGGCAACTTTTTTGTCTATCATAGGTTTTATAGGTAGTGGATTAATGGTAATAGTAGCACTTGCTATGTTTGCTATTGGCAGCAGTATGGCTTCAACAATGGGTAATAATCCTATGGCTGAAGTGTTTTCCGGTGGTATGTTAGGCGGATTTTATCTTCTGTTTGCAGTTATTAATTTCTTTCCGGCCTTATACATGTTCAAATTTGCTTCAAAAGCAAAAGCGGCTCTTTCAGAACATAATACCGTTACACTTACAGAATCATTTGAGAACCTTAAGTCATACTATAAGTTTACAGGGATTGCAGTAATAATTATAATAACACTTTATATTCTTTTATTCTTTGGTGTTATCGTGGCAGGAGTATCTTCAGCATTATAAATCATTAATGAAGTTCAAAAATAAGCCTGCTTATTTTTTGACGATTAAAAAAGAAAAAGTTCAGACGTTATAAAATGTCTGAACTTTTTCTTTTTTAATAATCTCAACGAGGTGTATTAAATAGTTTCGATGGCCATAATTTTTTCTTCAAAGACCTCTTTATAATCTGATTTGCTTTTTATCCTTGTTTTGTAGGTATAGATTGTAGATACCGATAGTTCAAGGAATTCAGCCACCTGGTTACTGTCCTGTATTCCCAAGCGATAAAGGGCATATATCCTTAGCTCGGTATTGAGCAGTTCCCCTTTTTTTACAATTGTTCTGTGGTCAGGAGGGAAGAGGGCATTAAAATCGCTTATAAATGAAGGGAATAATCTCAGGAATATCTCATCAAACTGATGGAAAAGGCCTTCACGTTCCTTTTTTATGTTGTACCCTTTGAGGCTTGTAAGAACTTCATCAGTTTTTTTAGAAATGATCTTCTGGATTGTACTTTTTTGCAGATGATCGAGTTTGTTAATAAAGTCAGATGTTGCCCTGATGAAATAAGCGATATATTCCTCTTTGATCGTATTGGCCTCACTAAGGCTTTTGTTCATCTGCTGCAGTTTCTCATACGATTCTGCCATTGCTTTTCTGGAGGCATTACGCTCTTTTAACTGCTTGAAGATGATAATCAGGAAAAGGATAATGATAAGAGCAAGCACCGTAAGCAGTATGACAATCTTTTCTAAAAGGTCGTTTTTATCGTTAACCTTGTTTAGCTGTGCTTTTTCGATAATAGGCAGTATTGTAGAAATTTCAATTTTACGATGTCTTGCATCATAAAATGTAGCATCATCCATAGCAAGATTAATGTAATGATTGGCTTTTTCGAGATAACCTTTCTTAAAGAGCTCGTTTGCAAGGTTGCGCAATGCAACAGTTTCTTTGGTGGCATTTTTAACATCGGCGATAGCGGCAAGAGCCAAATAGTAAATGGCTTTGTCATTATCTCCTTTTTCAGAATAAATATATCCAAGGCTGGATGTGGCAATACCATAATATTCAATAGGCAACTTATAGTTGTTTACCCAATAGCTAAACGCTTCTTCGGTGCCTTTCCAATCCTGTTGTTTAAGCCTTTTAAGGCTTTCTGCAGCCCAGTAATCATTAGTGTTCGGCTTTACGAGTGAAATAGCTTTCTCTAATAACAGATTTCCTTTCTGAATATAATTAATATTATAACGCTGATCTTTGGTGTAGTCTGCCAGATCGTAATAGGCACGTGCCTTAACCGAATAATAATCATATTGGCTTTTCACATCAAGACCGTCCGGTTCCACACTGTTAAGAGTATCTATTGCTTCCTTAAACAATCCTGATGAAAGCAGGACAAATCCCTCTTTTATCTTAGTTTGGGAAAGTAGCTTGTTGTCTTTTAAGATATGGGCTCTTGCTTTTGCAGATTCGATATAATAATACGCCGAATCATACTTGAAGGATTTATATTCTTCAAATAGCTTCATGTAATCATAGTATAGATTCCTGTCGTCTTTGCTTAGGGTAAATTTATGCGCATCTCTTTTTAATTGCCTTATACGGGCATATTTCTGTTTGATGAATATTTCCTTTTTTGATAGTGCGCTATCAAGACTATCTAATATAGGGTCTACGCCTTTTGCTAAAGCTGATAGTGCAAATAATAAGGTAAGAAGTAAATAAAATTTTTTGAACATTAGATATAGTTGGTGTTTTGGATAAATAGATGATGCATCAAAAATATGATTGATTTTGATATTTCATTAATCTTTCTAATTACCTGAATTATCAAATAATTAGGAGAATCAAGGTGTTTTTTTTAACAGAATTTCTTTCGTTGCTAAATATACTCTAAATTATTGCAATTCCTTAAAAAAATAATACTATATGTGTGATATGTAAAAAAATAACCCTATAAATTTTACAAATTGCTATTTCTTTAGGCTAAAAAAGGTCTTTTTTAATCTAAATTATATCTTGATTTTTTTATGCTTAATCGTTTTTTAAATTATTGTAAATCAATATTTTGTTATTAATTATAACGATATAGTATCTTGATTTTAGCTGAATGTTTTTTTTAAGAGGTATTTAACGATTAGTTTCGTTCTGTTCTTTTAAACAACAATTTAACCTAACAAAAAACAACAAAATTTATGAGATGTAAAATTATCTATTTGTTAGCTATTATCAGCTTGCTAGCCGTTGGCTGCAACGAAGCTGATGATGGTAATCATGTGGATCCAATCACCCTCAATGAAAAAATCAAAGGGGAATGGGGTTTGATGAATCTGAAGATGGTAGATGAGGTTGCCAAGGCAGCTAAAACAGAACCGTCTGAGCAGGACCTGAGTACATTATTTAATTATGACAACTTCAGGATTACTTTTAAGGTAGATGAGAATAACCTGCCTACTACATATGAAGTAGCCGGTGATGTACCACCATTATTCGCATTGAATGGTTATTGGTCGCTGAGTAACGATTTTCAACAGGCTAATGGCGAAGCTGTAAGGATATATCTATACAGCGATGCTCAAAAAACGATGAAAACGGATGAATTAAGGCTGGCTGCTGTACCAGGGAGCAACGAACAGATGGAATTGCATCTGGTAAGGGTTTCGGGCGGTATACCATTTATATCATATAAGTTCCAGTTAAACGCAATTAATTAATAAGTAAAAATGAAAAAATTTATACATATACTATTACTTGCCTTTGTAATGATTCCGAACTTTATACAGGCACAGGAAAACGCCGGAGCCCCAACAAAAATTTGGTCGTATCCGGTTGTTTATAAGTACGACGAAGAAGTTACCTGGTATTTTGATCTTTCTACTACAACGTTTGCGGAGAATCAGGACTTATATCTTTGGATATGGTCACCTTCTGAACCGGATGCAGGCAACTGGGAAAATTCATCTGAATTTGCTAAGCTGAATTATGAAGGTAACAAAGTTTGGAGTTTTACACTTACACCAACGGTTTATTTTTCTAAAACTGCCGATGAGATTGCTGCCAGTGCAGGTTTCTGGTTCAGGCTAAAAGACAAAACTGGTTCAAAACAATCTGATGTGGCAAATGTAGCATATACTCCATTTGCAGATTTTGCTACTTCAAATGAGCTTATCAGGGCATATCCGCCGGCACCTACATTAACAGGAGGACTTAGTATACTTTTTAATGCTAACCTTCAGCCCGGGTTTGAAGATGCTACAAGCGTACATTTTCACAGCGGTCTTAATAACTGGGATCTAAAAGTGGAATACCAGGCATGGTTACCTGAAATAGTTGAAAAAACAAAGCTTAAAAACCTTAGAGGAGGTATTTATAAGATGGATCTTATTCCATCGGAATATTATAATGCTCCGGACGGTTATATCATGCAAAACCTTGTTTTTTTAATGGTTAAAGATGACTGGGCAGGTACTACACCTGATCAGGTAATCAATGCGGCTGAATATATCCCGCCACCGCCACCTAAGTTTATGTTTTATCCGGCCCAAATCAGTAAAAAAGACTTTTTGGGAATTATAAGAACAAATAACGAAACAAATGTTAATAAGCTTATATATACCATTACAGCTGCAGATGTTACTATCAACGGTGAGTTTTCGGGAGGTGTAAGTGAAATTAAAGGCTTTGTGAATCTGGTTACAGCACTTCAGAATGTAAATGTTACCGAAATTCATGTTCATGTTGAGGACAATAATGGCAGGGTGATTTCTGATACTAATATGCCTCTTAAACCACTGGACTAATAAGCTAATCAAAAACCAATTCTAATGAACAGTACAAATACTAACACTGTCCAGCAAGCACGCTGGGCTAATAAATCATTGGTACTTATGATTATTATGCTTTTTCTTTCCCTTGGTGCATTTGCACAGGGAAAAAAGCTGGTAACAGGTATCGTTTATGATAATACTAATGTGCCGTTACCGGGAGTAAACGTCCTTGAGGTAGGTACAACCAATGCGGTAGCCACTGACGAAAACGGAAAATTTGTTATTGAAGCAAATATTGGGAGCACACTGGTAATCTCTTCAGTAGGGTTTGCTTCGCAAAATGTGGTTGTTGACGGATCTGCTACAGCGCTTGACATTCATTTAGCTGAAGATGCTATTATGCTTCAGGGTGTTGAACTGGTATCGGTAGGTTATGGTACAATGAAAAAATCTGATTTGACAGGTGCTATATCTTCGGTTAAAGGAGAAGATCTTGTAAAAGGTGTGATTACATCTACAGAGCAGGCACTTCAGGGTAAGGTTGCCGGTCTGACAGTATCACAGAGTACAGGTGACCCAAGCAGCGGTGCTACAATGAGATTAAGGGGAGGAACGTCATTAACTGCGAGCAATAACCCACTTATCGTGGTAGATGGTGTTGCAGGTGTTGATATCAATATCGTTCAGCCTGCTGATATCAAGTCGGTAGATGTACTTAAAGATGCATCTGCTACTGCTATCTATGGTTCGAGAGGTGCTAACGGTGTAATTATAATTACTACTAAAAGCGGTACTACAGGAACAAGCTTTGTTTACAGCGGATATACTGGTATAAGCGAAGCATCGAATAATCTTGATGTGCTTTCAGCTGACCAGTGGAGGGCTTATGTAAGAGAAAATAACCTGCAGGATGCTGTAGATTATGGAGGAAATACAAACTGGCAGAAAGAACTTCAACAGTCTGCATTTACGCAATCACATAACATCAGTTTATCATCGGGTACAGAAATGAGCGGTTTACGTTCTTCGTTACTGTATCTTAAAAATGAAGGTGTTATTAAAACAACCGGCCTGGAGCGTTTAAGCGCTAATGTATCAGGATACCAGTATTCTGCAAACAAAGCATTAAAATTTGACACCGGTATTTTTGCTAACATCGATAAATGGAATCCTCTTGATTACAGGATTTTTGAGAGAGCGTTCAACCTAAATCCAACTATTCCTGTTAGAGATGCTAATGGCAACTATACTGAAGTAGGAGGTACGCTAAACGAAAACCCTGTTGAGATTATGAACAACAGAACAGCTGACAATGAAAGACACCGTGTAATGGGGTATTTTAAGACAGAGGCTAAATTCCTTAACGACTTTACTGCTACAGTTAACCTTTCTCTGGAGCATAATGCCATGCAGGGCAATACATATAAGCCATCATATGCTGTTATGGAAGGAAGAACAGAACGTGGTTATGCTCAAAAAACATATGAAGAATATACTAATGCGCAGCTTGAGGCTTATGTTGCTTATAAT
>QFQM01000149.1 GCA_003243255.1 Flavobacterium psychrophilum
CATTAACACTTTTTAGAATGCCTGATTTACTCGATCAGCATTTCTTTTAATTTAGCCCTGTAAGCCTCCAGTATTTTTGTTTTAGAGATGAATCCGTAATAACGGTCTTCTTTTATAAGTGGCAGGTAATCAGTATGTGATGCCTCAAATTTATCCATTATCATCTCAATAGAATCTTCCATGCAGGCAACCTCGGCAGGTACAGTCATTAAGTCTGCCAATGGGGTGTATTTCACCTGAAACGCATTGAAAAGTATAGGTCTTACTTTGTCAAAATCGATGACTCCCAGTAGTTTACGCTTATCGTCGATAACAGCAAACAGTGTTTGTGGGGTATTGGATATCAGAGTTATTAGTTCTTCGGTCTTCTGGTTTAAGGTAAGCGGCTGTACATCAGTATCGATGACTTTAAGAATGTCAATTCCCGATAGTATATTCTTGTCTTTGTCAGAAGTAAATACCTGACCCTTAGCGGCTAGGTGCTTAACATCCATGGAGTGTTTCTCGAATTGTTTTGACACGGCGAAACTCACTGACGATACGATCATAAGCGGAACCATAAGTCCGTAACCACCTGTAATTTCACCAATTAGAAACATCGCGGTTAATGGAGCATGGAATAACCCACTCAATATTCCGGCCATACCTACAATGGTAAAATTGGCTACCGGTATATTCTCAAAACCTAAGAGTGTGAAGAACTTAGCGACTAAAAAACCAAGGTAAGAGCCTACGAAAAGCGATGGTGCGAAGTTACCACCGTTACCACCGCTGGCCAGGGTTAGCCCTGTGGCATAGGCTTTTACGAGCATAGTTGCGCCTACAAATAATAATAGCACCCAGCCATTGTCCCTGAACTGCTCCAGTATGGTGTTGTCAAGAAGTTCCTGAGGGGTGTCATTGGCAAGTGTCTTAATGGTTTCATACCCTTCACCAAACAGCATTGGGAATACAAAGATTAGTCCGGCAAGTGGGAGTGCTCCATAAAGTGCTTTACGATAACCTTTTATACGAAGTTTTTCAAAATGAGCCTCTACTTTCTGGAAGGTTCGTGCATGATAAAGCGATACAAATCCTGCCAGCAATCCTATAAGGATATAGTAGGGTATGTTGTGGTAATCAAATTCGTATTGGTCTTTAAATGAGAGTAGTACCTCTTCGTTGATTACTATGTTAGATACCAATGCACCGGTCGCCGCCGATATCATAATGGGAATGAAAGCCGTAATAGCGACATCGGTAAGAACCACTTCAATAGCAAATAGAACTCCTGCAATCGGGGCGTTGAAGGCTGCTGCTATACCCGCAGCTACTCCGCAGGCTAACAGTAATATACGGTCTTTTTGAGAGAGTTTGTAGTTCTGTGCAAAGTTAGATCCGAACGCCGCACCTGTAATAGTTATTGGTGACTCAAGCCCCGCTGATCCTCCCAAACCTACAGTAAGTGAACTTGTTATGATCTGAGAGTACATTTGCTTACGCGGCATGATACCGCCTTTTTTCGCAACGGCATAAAGTATACGCGAGCTGCCTTTTTCTATACGGCCATCGAGAATACGCTTTACGACTAAAACGGTAAGCAATATACCTACTACAGGAAGTATACTGTTGATATAAGGTAACTTAAGGTATTTATTTACATAGGTTGCCAACAAAAAAACGTTGTGGGCAAAGCTTTTTAGTATGATTACTGCAAATGCTGTTGAGATGGCAACCACCACACATGAAAGGTACATAAAGTGCCTTTCTGAAAGAAGATTTTTTAATATAAAGAACAGGGTTTCAAGGCGGCGCAGGCTATTACGGAAAAACAATCTGACCTTTGAAACTTTACGGTTTTGCATGTTTTGTGGCTAAAAATTTGGGAAATATATAAAAATGCTAAGTTAAGCCTTTCGTTAAAAACTACCTAAGCATTGTGTGTTTTTTAAGCGGGAAACACTTATACAGGCTTTACAAATAGGCTTTTTACTGATCTAATTCGGCAGTTTTCTCTTTAACGAACGCTTTCATATCTTCAAAAAAAGTGGTGAATTCAGTTTCGTACTCTTTATAGAATTCCTGTAATTCGTCCACTGAGGTACGCATTCCCGACTTGTTTTTGGTACGGTTATCCATCTGGCTGAGTATTCGTCCTATGCCTTCAACCGTTGCATAGCTGGCAAGCCAGTTATACTGTATCATATAAGGCATGAGGCCTTTGGTTTTTTCGGTCAGGATTTCATAATTGTCTTCCAGCGATTTGTAAAAGGCTAAGGTGTAATCGAGTAGCGGTTGTTTATGATAGTCTAACCAGTTCTTAGCCAGGAAATGGTCGTAAAAAATATCCATGATAACACCGGCATAATGGTGATAACGGGCATGAAGCCGTTTAGTGCCCTGCCTGAAAATGGGGTGTGCGTCGGTATAGGTGTCAATGGCACGGTGCAAAAGGATTCCTTTCTGCACATCGGCAGGAAAGGTGTCGGGTTTGCCGTGGATGCCATCGGCCATAAAATTACCGATTTTTACCAGGTCGTTATCCCCAGAAAGATATAAGTGGGCAAGGAAATTCATAGGTACAATATAGCGAAAAGTTTCGTAGAAACAAGGCTTTTAGTCCCATTTCACTATACGTTAATAAATTCCCATGCAAAGTAAATACAAGAACATTGTCTATCGCTTATATTTGCTTTACTAAAATTTGTAGCCAAAATGACACTAATCAAATCTATATCAGGTATCAGGGGAACTATCGGTGGTCAAACCGGAGACAACCTGACGCCGCTTGATGCTGTAAAATTCGCTGCCGCTTATGGCACATGGCTTAAAAACCATACTAAAAAAGATAAACTAACTGTAGTTATAGGACGTGACGCACGTATTTCGGGGCCGATGATCCAAAGCCTTGTAGTAAATACCCTTGTTGGCCTTGGTATCGATGTTATCGATCTTGACCTTTCTACAACTCCTACGGTTGAGGTGGCTGTTCCGCTTGAAAAAGCCGATGGAGGTATCATCCTTACAGCCAGTCATAACCCAAAACAATGGAATGCCCTGAAGCTGCTTAACGAAAAAGGAGAATTCCTTAGCGGTGCAGATGGTGCTAAAATATTAGAGATCGCCGAAAGCGAAGCGTTTGATTTTGCCGATGTTGACAGCCTTGGTGAAGTAACACGCAACGATGCGTATATGGACATCCATATCGATGAGGTACTGGAACTACCTTTAGTGGATGCTGAAGTTGTAAAACAAGCCGGCTTTAAAGTGGTTGTTGATGGTGTTAACTCGTCGGGAGGTATCATTATCCCTAAATTACTGGAGCAAATGGGGGTAGAGGTAATACGCCTTTATTGTGAACCTAATGGGCATTTTCCACACAACCCTGAACCGCTTAAGGAGCACCTTGGTGATATTTGTAAGTTGGTGGTGGAAGAGAAAGCACATTTTGGTATCGTAGTCGATCCGGATGTTGATCGTCTGGCATTCATATCTGACGATGGTGAGATGTTTGGTGAAGAATACACCCTTGTAGCTGTAGCTGATTATGTATTAAGCAAAACACCTGGTAATACGGTTTCTAATATGTCGTCTTCACGTGCGCTTCGCGATATCACCCAAAAACATAGCGGAACTTATGAAGCCAGTGCGGTAGGTGAAGTAAACGTTGTGGAAATGATGAAAAAGAACAACGCCATCATAGGTGGCGAGGGTAATGGTGGTATCATTTATCCTGAGCTTCACTATGGTCGTGATTCACTGGTGGGAGTGGCTTTGTTCCTGACGTATCTTGCTGAAAAGAAAATGAGCGTGGCTGCCCTAAGGGCTTCTTATCCTCAGTACTACATGAGCAAAAATAAGATTGAGCTTACACCACAAATTGATGTTGACGCTATCCTTGTGGCTATGGCTGATAAATATAAAAAAGAACAGGTAAGCACTGTTGATGGCGTGAAAGTTGATTTTGCGGAAGAATGGGTACACCTTAGAAAATCGAATACTGAGCCTATCATCAGGATATATACTGAAGCGCATACACAGCAAAAAGCAGATGAGCTTGCGGTAAGGATTATCGATGAGATCAAAGCAGTAGCGGGAATCTGATCATGAAAAAATCAGTATTAACCTCACTATTCCTGATGCTGGTGGTTTCGGTTGAAGCCCAAAAGCTTTCTGAAACCGAACGTAGCATTATTTCGTCAGGCCGTAAGAACGACAAGATGCGTGTGCTTCAGATTACCGATCCGGCCGATGCTAAGATCCTTAAAGGCGCATCTGTTGATATAGGGCTGAAAGAAGAACTGCTGCCATTGTTGCTGGATCGTATGCTGGCAACTGTAAACGACCCTGCCAATACCGGTGTGGGAATTGCTGCGCCACAAATCGGCATTAACCGTAATGTTATATTGGTGCAGCGTTTTGATAAGCCGGGAGAACCGTTCGAGGCATATATCAACCCTAAAATAAAATGGAGGTCGGCATTGCTGCGAAAAGGCACTGAAGGCTGTTTGTCCATTGCTGACATCAGGGGAGATGTGTTGCGTCATTACACCATCGAGCTTGCTTACTATGACCGCAACGGCCAGCACCATGAGGAAATAATTGAAGGCTTTACAGCGGTTATCTTTCAGCATGAGACCGATCACCTGATGGGTATATTGTTTACCGACAGGCTGGAACAGCAAAAAGCAATTGAATATTCCCTGATTAATGGCGAAGTTAATCTTTACCTTGAAAACAGATTGAAAAGGCAGTAATCGAATTTATTATTTTTAATTTTCTATTGATTATTGCAATCACATATGATTTACCCCTGACTTTGTTAGGGGTATTTTTTTTAAGCCCCGGCGGGGCGATATTTATAGTAAGTGTATAATACAATAAAGAGGAGCTCCGGAGGAGCGGCATATAAATCACATGCCGCTCCTCCGGAGCTTCGTAGATAATAGCTGAATTGTTTGCTATAAATATGTAGCATCTCTGAAGCTGGATTATTAATTCCCTACGGGAAATACTCCTTTGAAATTATCCTAATGCTACCGAAATTGAATCGCTACGCGATAATTTGTAAGTCTTTAATAAGATGGCTCAGTTTCCCGTTAGGGAAATAATTTTGGTAGAAAAACAGTTAGCCGTAACGATACCATTTCCCGTAGGGAATACATCATTTAAACCATTTATAATACAGCTGTGCACTGTATTCATACATAGCTGCTTCCGTATAAAATAATTTAATAGAAGAAGGCCACCAACTGTACATAGATTCTCCTGTGCCTTCTTTTATTAAAAATCCTGTAGGTGCTGCTATGGGCTGCATGCCTAATTTTTGGAAAACCGCCATAGCGCGGGGCATATGCGTAGCATTAGTTACCAGTATGAATTTGTTTTTAGTTCCGAAACGTTTTTTATAAGCTAATGCTTCTTCATACGTATTTCGTGGTGCAGGTAAGACAATGGTGTCTTTTGGCGATACGCCAAGGCTTACTGCCGCTTCACTACCTATTTTACCTGTTGAGACTTTATTGTTTACTGCAAAACCTGAAAAAGCAATAGGGCAGGAAGATTGCAGCTTGTAAATGCGAACACTTTCAGTGATTCTTTCCAGCGACTGTGCCGATAGTTTCTGGCTTGGGCAAAGGGAAGTATCATCGGCGTGGTAATTACCCAATACAAGTACCGGAAGTTTCTCATTACCTACTGGTTTATAAACAGGATAGTGTTGCTCTAAATTTCGGATAAGCAAAACGGGTATAGGAGTTACCGAAAAAAGGAATAATCCAATAAGAGGAGTAATCAGAAATATCCTGTAAGCTTTTTTTCTCTTAAGCCTGTGCAGGAGGTATGCTGTCAGGATAAATATCCAGAAAATAGCGATTGGATTTACGTAGGTCATGGTTGGTTTATTTACAGTACAAAGTACTTAAATATATTGATGCAGTAAAAGCCCTAAATGTAAAAATCCTGCCTTTTTAGGGGCAGGACTTTCAATTGAAAAAATTAAAAAACACGAAACTAACACTCTATTTAACGAGTAGCTTTTTCACGATACCTTCAGATGTTTTTACCAGGTACATACCTGCTGCCATCTTAGATGTATCTATTGTAAGGGCTTGTTTAGCCGATAAGATCAGTTTTCCGCTGTAGTCATATACTTCGATGTCTGCAACGCGGTTAAAGTAAGCAACACCATTTACCGATGGGTTAGGGAATACCGCGAACGTTTTAGGCTCAGGGTTAAATTCGCCACCGCCAAGGGTTGTAGTATCAACTTCAAAAATGGTAAGCGTTCCACTTATTTCGTTTGCTACGATAATGTAGTCTTTTCCGTCAGGGCTGTCAGCAGCTTTAATGTGGATGATGCCTTCCGGACCGTGGTCACCTGCATAGGCAGAAACGCTACGGCTGTTTTTGTAATCAACAAACTTAACAGCTGTTGGGTCAGTTACATCATATACCATCACACCACCAATACGCTCAAGTCCGATGAATGCGAACATCTTGCCACCAATTTCAGCAACAGTTACACCTTCCGGCTCAGGGCCTTTAGCACGGCTGCGGCTTTTTGGTGAATTATCCTCGTGGTCAGCATTAAATAATGCACTGATAGATGGTGTAAAGGCAGTATACATTTCGAAATCATCACCACTGTCAAATACAATTTCTTTAGTATCTGCATTGAAGATCGAGAACGAACGTGAACCTAAAGCATAGATCTCATCATAAGCTGTACCTGACTCAGTTTTACCATCAAAAGCGGTAACCCTGAAACGGCCTGCGTTGTGTGATTTCTTAAGCATTGCTGCATTAGGGAATGCAGTAGCATCAAGATTGTAAGAAGCAGCTCCGATAGTAGTTCTTTCTACAAATCCTGTATATTCTTTCTCATCTCCTTCGTTAGCAGTAACTATGTAGTTAGTACCATTTACGGCATATGTAGCAGCACCATCCGGCATGTAGTATGTTTTTATCGGCCAGTTAGCGATAAGTATCTCATTGTTGTTGTCAGAGATATCAAAACCATTACCCATAGCACTCATGTCTTTTGTACCAAGAGCCCAGATGTCGGTAATTGTATTATTGGTAAGGTTGATCTCAGCGATAGCATTGTTCTCCTGTAGTGTTACCCATGCTTTTTCAGAGTTTGCAGCCGTAGTGATATATTCCGGCTCAAGATCCTGCGACAGGGTACTCTCTTGCTTCAGTTTCCTCACACCAGAAGCAATAAGAGCAGATTCCTGTGCATTATATGCAGTAAAGTATAATGTAGTAACGTTTGACTGAGTAAGGTTAGCCGCACCACTTGTAATATCGATGATACTTACCGAACCTTCCGGGTCTATAGAATAGTCGCTGTTAGGCTGTCCTTCATTAGCAGTAAGTACTTTTGTTCCATCAGGAGTAAAAGAGATGTTGTCAGGAAGTGCACCTACAGTAACCTGTTTGATGAATGTACCGTTAGTATCAAAGAATACTACCGTTCCGTCAAGATGTTCAGGGTTCGCCGGTGAAGCCACAGCTACAAGTCCGTTTTTAACAGCAACGCTGGTAACACCGCCATAAACATTCATATCGATAGAAGAAACAACTTCCGGAGCAGTAGGGTCTGAGAAATCTACAACATCAAGGTGGCCTTCTACTGCACTTGTAGTGAATAGTTTTTGGCTGCCGGCATCATAAACTACGATCTCACAAGTACTTTCTCCTGCACCTGATGGGTCAAAGCTTCCAACATAATTAAGTTCGATTTCCTGGTTAGGAACCGGAGCGGTCCTGTCGTTATCTTTAATGTAGATAGTAGCAAGAGTTTCACCATCAATAGCAACACCTGTTGCATTTTCAAGGCTTAGTACAAAGTACTCAGCATGCTGTTCGGCAGTTGTATCGTCTATTACAGGAATAGCGATTGTATGTGTAAGCGGGCTTGATCCTGTAAAAGTAAGTGTCTGTGTAGCGAAAGTAAAGTCTTCACCTGCTGTTGCAGTACTGAACGGAGCTGCTTTAAGAACTACGTCTACAGATCCTGCCGCAGGGCTTTCAAGGTTAACGATAAAGTTAAGTGTACCGTGGTCTTCGTTTACTACTACAAAATCATCAGCAAAAGATACTTTTGATGTATAGTTGAATGAGAAGTTATAAGCACAAGCCATTTCAAGGCCTGAAGCATCAACTACATTGTCAATTACAAGCGTGTTCTCTGAACCTGCTGCAAAAGGATTGGCAAATGTTAGTGTTACAACATTTCCGTTAAGCGTTGCTGAAGTTAATCCTGCAACCCCTGTATAGTTAGCCACATTGGTAGCAGAAGCTGCCTGTAGTGCATTGTTGAAGGTAAGAACGATTGTAGTGTTTGAAGCTACTACAGCATTTTGTACTGCCGGAGCACTTGGGAAAGCCCATGTTGGCCATGTTTGTGGCGCTGTATCTTTAGGAGCACCTGTCCAGTTAGCCGGGTTTAGGATTAATGCTTTAAGGTTTGCAGGAGCACCTGTTTGTGTTCCGTTATAAAAAGCATTAGCCATATTTCCTTCTACGTTAGCAGTATTAGTACTGTTGTTGAAAGCCGATGTACCATCTGTAAGTGCAGCCGGTTTCATAGAAAGGCTTCCGCTACAGTCAGTATTTGCAGCAACCCATCCGTTAGTGGTAAGTGCTGTAATATAGTTAGGATTAGTATTTGTACCTGTGTACACAATAACCTGGTCACCGTTAGAGCTAAGTCCGAAACCTGAACCTGTAACAGTACCTGTGTTTGCTACAACAGCCGATGTCTGGATTGAGATAACCGAACCGGCAGGGACACAGTCAGTGGCTGTCCAAACGATACCGTTAGCACATTGCGGAGTAGCGTTTGTTGTATATTTTGAATCGGTAAGGGTAATAAATGTACCCGGAGCAATGTTTACGAAAGTAAGAAGTGAAACTTCATCTTCAGCACCTGTTGCGCTGGTTCTGTATGCTGTAAATACCATGTCACCGGTAGCGATTGCCGACTGCACAGCGATTGTTGTAAATGTTGCCGATTTTGTTTCAGCGATAGCATTACCCGCCATATCCTCAACAGTGTTGCCAAGAAGAGCAACATAATATTGTTGCCCGTTTAAAAGAGCAGCAGCCGGTATGATTATAATAGTATTGTCTGCAAATGTAGCGTCAAACGGAACTACAGTTCCTGCCGTATCGTTAAGGCGAAGCTCAACTACAGCATCTACATTTGTATTGTTGATCGCTGAATCATCAGCAAGGCGGATAGCCTCGTTAAAAGCGATTGTAGGGTTAACCGATACTTCAAGATTAGCAGCATTGTTACCTGGTGTGATTACTGCTACAGGAGCAATAGTATCTCCACCACCTATAGAGCCGCCATGTACAGTAAAGTTATCAAAACGGTTGTTGCCTACAGCACCACCCGGAGCTTCTGTAAATTCTACTTTAAGTTTAAGGTTAGCATTATTATCAGCAGCTGTGATAGCTGAAAGATCCAATGTAGCCAGTGCAGGATCGCCGTCTATAGGCAATACTGTAGCAAGAAATGTATAAGTCGTACCTCCGTCAGTAGAGTATGACCAGGTTTGTGTACCTGCTCCCGATCCTGAACGTTTAGTTGCAAACTTTGCGATGATATTTTCATAACCTGTAGATGGTATAGCAAATACAAGCGTACCGCCTATAGGGTTGTTGAAACGTAAATGTGTTCCTGAAGCGTCACCATTCTGGGCATTCAGGTTAAGAACGTTAAAGTTTTGTCCTGTGCCATCTGCAAAAGCGATAACACTTGTTCCGCCTGCAACATGCGTGATTGATCCACCACCAATAGTTTGGTTTGGCGTGGTGATCGCAGCCTGCGAAGCGCTGTCGTTAAAGTTCCAGTAATGTATAAGTGTTGGTAGGGTAGTACCGTTAACAGTAAAGTTATCAAAACGGTTGTTACCTACAGCACCACCCGGAGCTTCAGTAAATTCTACTTTAAGTTTAAGGTTAGCATTGTTATCCGCAGCTGTTATAGCCGAAAGATCCAATGTAGCCAGTGCAGGATCGCCGTCTACCGGTAATACCGTTGCAAGAAACGTATAAGTTGTACCTCCGTCAGTAGAGTATGACCACGTTTGTGTACCTGCTCCCGATCCTGAACGTTTAGTTGCAAACTTTGCAACAATATTTTCATAACCTGTAGATGGTATAGCAAATACAAGCGTACCTCCTATAGGGTTGTTGAAACGTAAGTGTGTTCCTGATGCGTCACCATTCTGAGCATTCAGGTTAAGAACGTTAAAGTTTTGTCCTGTGCCATCTGCAAAAGCGATAACACTTGTTCCGCCTGCAACATGAGTAATTGAAGCACCACCAATGGTTTGGTTTGGCGTGGTGATCGCAGCCTGCGACGCACTGTCGTTAAAGTTCCAGTAATGGAGTAAAGACTGGGCATCTGCAAACTGAGCCGTAAGGCACAATCCTGCAAGCAGCAATCCTTTTTTAATGTAGTTGTTTAGCATGGTTTTTTGAGGTTTTTAATAGTGCTACAAAACTCCATGTTATAGTTTATATTCTTATTAATCTATGGTTAAGATGTCCTGAAAGTGTATTTTCTAATCGTAAATTTAAAGTTAACCACTTAACGATAGGGTAACAGAGGGGTTTAGCTGTTACTATATAAACTAAAGAAACGTTAAATGAAAAGGATACGCAGTTTATTGTGCGTAAATTGGTTACATAACAGATAGGCTATGCAAAAATTAATTACTTACATCAATTCGCTCGTAAGGTTTACTCCGGAAAGCTGGGAAGTGCTAAAACCTGTAATAAGAAGAGAAACTTTTGCTAAAGGTGAGCTTTTGCTGAAAGCAGGTGAAGTATGCGATTCCCTCTTCTTTATTGAAGAAGGATACGTAAGGATGTTCAGGATGGAGGACGGGGCTGAAGTAAATACGGGTCTTTATTTTGAAGGCGAACTCG
>QFQM01000686.1 GCA_003243255.1 Flavobacterium psychrophilum
GATTGTTATCTGAGTTTAACCACGACGGAATAATTGAACTCAATGGTAAAAAAATAAAAATCATCAGTCTTTCAGCACTTATAAAAACAGCCAGGCTGAACGACTAAAAACATGAGAAATATCATTGTTTCATAGCTTAAATATCATTTTTTGGTGAGAAGTGGTGTACTATTTTGCATCGAAAGAAAAGTCAATGAGGAAGGAACACAAAAGCACAGCACACGCGGTCATTGAATCGCTAATGTATGAATTGTATCCTGTCATTCAACACCAGTTTGTATTAGTTGCACTACGGCATGATATGTCGACTCCCGAAAACAGCCCATATAATAATAAAGTAATCGAATTGGTAAACTGTCTGAAATCCGAGTTTCAATCCTTAACCAATTATGAAAACAGGTTAGTATTTCCGGTCGTGTTGAAGAGAGAAGCGCAATACAGCAGTAATTCCGACACACCAAATTTTGAAGACTTACAGCAATTGACACGTGGAAAAGAACAGCGGATATTACAATTAGCAAATGATTTATCTATAGCACTTGAAAAAACAGATCTAAATAAAACAGACGATTCGATAACAGATCTTATTAGTCTTTTCAAAAAGGATTTTGCAACCTACAAGCGCAAATGGAATAAAACGATGACTAACTTATTATAACAAACGATTTTTATGAAACATATATTTTGGATGATTATTGGCTGCATAGTTCCGCTATTGCTGATTTTTCTTTTGCCACTATTTGGTGTTACAGGCAACTATTCAATCCTCATTTTCATAGTTGCCATGTTCGCCTGCCATTTAATGATGCCAATGCACCATAGCAGTCATGGTGAACATTCAAAAACCAATAAAACAGATAAAAATGAGGCACATCAGCATTAAACATTTTGGGTTAGCCACAGGCACGACCGTTGCAATAATATACATTGGATGCATCATAGTCACATCGTTGATGAGCCCGGCTACTTCTACTGTCTTTTTCAACAATTTGAAACACAGTGTCGACATTTCGACCATTATAAGAAAAACACCTATGCCTTTTTCAGAAGCCTTGATTGGCATACTGGAATGGTTCGTAATTGGTTGGCTAATGGGAGCAAGCATCGCAGGTATTTACAACATCTCTTCAAGCAAACAAATAAACTCAATACAGTAATTTTTAAAACCAGTAAAATGAAAAAGGATAGCTATTTATTTATTATGATGATAAGCACGTTAATTGCTACACAGTCTGTTTCGGCCCAAAAGGACAGTAGCGGGATTTATAAAACAGCCGAAGATTTTCAGCAACGAAAATTATCGTATGCCATTAACTGTAAAAAAGAAAAGCATACAATTAACCCTAACATCCTTTTTAAAGGTTCTGAGGTAAAAGTCAAACA
>QFQM01000687.1 GCA_003243255.1 Flavobacterium psychrophilum
GAACTCCTGCTGCACGATCTGTCGGCGCCAGCGCCCCGGCGTGCACTCCCAGATGCCGGTCTCGACGCCGTCACTGCGCTCGACGCTGGTGGTCGAAGTAACCGCCACCGGCTCGCTCAGGGGCACGGCAACTGGATTGGACTCGTCCAGGCCGACGCTGGGTGTATTGCGAAAATGGGTGATGTTCATGTGGACTCCAGATCAGGGGATTGGCTGGCGCTCGCTCAGCCCATCAGGCTTTCCATGCGCGCCGCCACCGTCTGCGCCAGACGCCGGCGCCAGGCCGGGCTGCGCGGGTTGGCGAGGACTTCGTCTTCATGCACGAAACTGCGGATGATGGCGTTGTAGCCAAGCCAGCGGCAGGGCTCGGGCTCCCAGCGCCTCAGGCTGGAAATCGGGCTATCACTCAGCACCCAGGGCTGGCGCAGCAGTTCGCTGTCCCGACCGAGAATGAGATCGGCCAGGGTGCGCCCGCCCAGGTTGGTGGCACCGACGCCCTCGCCGCCATAACCGCCAGACAGCGCGATGCGGTTGCGGGTGTCGCGCAGCATGTGCGGCTGGAAGCGCCGCGCCATACCCAGGTTGCCGCCCCAGGAATGGGTGAAACGCACGTTGCGCAGCTGCGGGAAGATTTCCCCCATCAGGTAACGGCGCAGACCCAGTTCGTCGTCGGTGAGGTTGAAATCGCTGCGCAGGCGCCCGCCAAAGCGGTAGCCACCACGCGCCCCGAAGATCAGACGGTCATCGAGGCTGCGCTGGCCGTAGGTGACCTGACGGCTGAATTCGCTGAACGCCTGCCCGCGCTCCAGACCGATACCGGCCCAGACGTCCGCCGGCAGTGGCTCGGTGGCAACGATCAGGCTCTGCACCGGCAACTGGTGGTTACCCAACGGCGGCAAGCTGGCGGCGTACCCCTCGATGGCCGGCACCACCCAATCAGCCGTGACCAGGCCCTGAGCCGTGCGCACCAGGCCGGGCTGCCAGTCGATCACCGGACTGCGCTCGTAGAGTTCGACACCCAGGTCCTCGACGCAGCGCGCCAGGCCCCGCACCAGCTTGGCCGGCTGGATCGTCGCGCAATGCGGGCTGTACAGCGCGCCGTAGGCATTGGCCACGCGCAACTGGGTGGCCAGTTCGCTCGGCGGTAGCCAGCGGTAGTCGTCTTCGCTCAGGCCTAGCGCACGCAGTTCCTTGAGATAATCACGCAGACGCACTTCCTGCTCCGGGTAGCGCGCCGCGCAATACAGCACGCCGCCCTTGCGCAGATCGCAGTCGATGCCTTCACGGGCGACCACCGAGGCCACTTCATCGGGAATGCCGTGCAGCAGGTCGAAGCCCGCCTTGCGCTCCGACGCTGGCAGACCGGCCAGAAGACGATCCT
>QFQM01000688.1 GCA_003243255.1 Flavobacterium psychrophilum
CCTGCACGGCGCCCAGCGGGATGCCTTCGGAGATCATCGAGCTGCGCTGGCATTGCAGCTGCGGGCCGTTGAGACGAATGCCCATGCGGTCGGCGCGCTGATCGATCAGCCATTGGCTGTTGAATGCGTCGAACAGGCTCTGGCCGCGGAAGTCACCGATCTGCGCACCCAACACCAACTGCAGGCGCGGCGCATCCTGGTACTCGGGAATGAACTCGGCGGGCATCTGCCGCGTTTCATTGGCGTTGCCGCTCCAGCCCAGAGCATCGCCGACAGCGATGGCGCGGCCATCGCCCTGCAGGCCACCAAGGCCTTCACGTAGCATGCTGGCGCAACTGCCCAGCACCAGCGGCGCCTGGAATCCACCTGGCGCGGCGAGATAGGCGCGCGCGCCCTGACGCGGCTGGGCGAAGCTCAGGCGCTGGCCCTGGCGCACCTCGAAGCTGCGCCACGGCGCCAGCGGCTGCTCGTCCAGACGCGCGCCGAGGTCGGCACCGGTCAGCGCCAGTGTGGCGTCACGGCGGCATTCGAACTCGGCGTTGCCCAGGGTGATCTCCACCACAGCGGCAGTCAGCGGGTTGCCCAGCAGCCAGTTGGCCCAGCGATGAGCGATCCAGTCCAGCGCGCCGCACTGGGTCACGCCGAGGTGGCGTACGCCGAAGCGGCCAGCATCCTGCAGTTGAATGAACGGGCTGCTGCGCAATACGCGCAGGCCGCCATCGATAGCGCTCATTGGCTGGCCTCCAGCGGGCTGTCGTCACCACCCAGGTGGATGAATTCGGCGCGCTCGATGGGTACGAAACGCACCCGATCACCGGGTTGCAGCAGGCTGTAGCCTTCGATGTCGCTGCCGAACAGGCGGCTCGGCGTGCGCCCGATCAGGTTCCAGCCGCCGGGCGAAACCACCGGGTAGGCGGCCGTCTGTCGTTCGGCGATGCCGACGCTGCCGGCGGCGATGCGCTTGCGCGGCGTACTCAGGCGCGGCGCGGCGAGGATTTCCTCGACCAGCCCCATGAAGGCGAAGCCGGGCGCGAAACCCAGGGCGAATACCTGATAGGCATGGCCGCTGTGCCGGGCGATCACCTCGGCCTCACTGAGCCCGCTGCGCCGGGCCAACAGTTGCAGCTCCGGGCCGACGCTGCGGTCGTACCAAGTGGGCAACTGGTGTTCGCGACCGCCTTGCAGATCGGCAGGCTGCAAGCCATCGAGTGCTTCGGCGACCTTCGCTCGTGCCTGCTCGCTATCGAGCTGGCACAGGTCGTAGTGCAGCAACAGCGTGGTGTAGGAGGGGACGAGGTCGATCAGCGCGCCGCCGAACACTTCCTGCAGGCGCGTGCGTGCGGCCAGCATCCACGGCATGTTGGCTTCATCGATAAAGTCG
>QFQM01000689.1 GCA_003243255.1 Flavobacterium psychrophilum
GATTAATTTTTTGAAGTCTTCAATAAGCTGTGCCCTAAACTCCTGCAAATCATCCTTCGTCACCACTTCCAGGCCCATACTATCAACTACTTTTAAGTTAGAAAATACCCCCTCATCAATCACCCCCTGTTTTATACTTTACTGGTCTTTCGTAAAGTTCAAGTTCAGATTTATCTTCCCTTTTTTCAAAGTTTATCAATGCCTCCATGATGCTTTCGCCAAAAGATAAAATGTTGCCCTGATATTCCTTTTCAAACTGCTCTATGCTATTATTTGAAACTTTAAACAGAGTAAATTCAGGATCACTTTTAACGATATAGTACTTCATTTTTCGTTCTTTAATATGTAAAACAAACTGCCCAAAACCGGATTAAAAGACGGCAGATACTCTATATAACCCCATTCCTTTAAATCCGAAACACACGAATGATAAACCCTATTCCCGATTTTTGCCAGCCCTATTAAATCCCTCCTGAAAACCGATAAAGGCATTTGACAATTCTGGCATTGGTAGAGGTAAAGAATATCTACGAAAAGGCTGATATGAGATGGACTTAGGCGAGGATCATCTTTTGCAGATTGCATAAATCTTGCAAGTAACTCATCGCTTTTCACATCATTTAAGTTTAAAATAGGGTTTAGCAATATTTTTTATCGCTTCCATTAACCCCTTCACCTCTTTATTGTTAGTATTCGTTTCAGTAACCTTTTGGTCGGGTTTTACCTTTTGGGAAAAGTGTTGCTTTAGGCGGTCGCCCAGTTCCTTTGAGATATATTCTTTTCCCACCAACACATCGAGGTCAACTCCCTTTTTATCCAACGAATAAACATTTAGAGAGCCTGTAGTAATGCTTGGAGATATATACAGCTTTTCTGAACTTCCGTCTTTACCGACAAAAGTTGCCTTTTGCAAATTTCCCCGTTCTAAGGAATCCGTCAAAGACTTCTTATATTGCTCATTCGTCATCTCTTTTATTGAATATTGACGAAGCACGTTTTCGAGATTAAAGCCATAATTATCGTTATACTGCTTAACCTCATGATTGCCATTCTGCAGCACTTTCTGAGGGTTCATCTTGTTCCAGGCCTTGTATTCAGCGCCCTCTTTATTGACCATATCTTTATACACTGGTCTTCCTGCCAATAAATTGTACGCTTCTTTCAACGTGAAAAACTCCCTTTTTGCAGTTTCCCCCTCATTAACTTGTTTCCTGTTTTGGGAAACATGAAAAGTTTGTTTTATGCTGCTTGTTTGCCCCTCTTTCTGAAGCTCTAAATCATACTTATTCAGAAAGTAAAAATTGGAGGTTGGAGATTTCTTCAAATATAATTCCCCCTTCACTTTATCACCATCGTATTCTTTGGTAAAGCTAT
>QFQM01000690.1 GCA_003243255.1 Flavobacterium psychrophilum
CCTAGGTTCAGAGGCAGATTATTTCACTGGCAAAACGGGAGGAGTCCATATACGGATGCAATCCGGGGAAATTTGCCTGACCGGTCCCGGATTGCATCCGGGCTACAACAAGAGGAGCACCCCATGCATCCCTTCAGCTTCGCCACCACCGCGCAGATCCTTTGCGAATCCGGCGCCAGTCTGCGTCTGGCCGAACTCTGTCGCGAGCGCGGCGCCCGGCGCGTGCTGATCGTCACCGATCCCGGCATCACCCGCCTGGGCCTGCTGGAACCCTTGCTGCCGGGCTTCACCCGCGCCGGCATGGGCGTGCAGGTGTTCGACCAGGTGCTGGCCGACCCGCCCGAGGCCGTGGTGCTGGCCGCCGTGGCCCAGGCCCGTGAGCTGCAGGCCGAGCTGGTGGTCGGTTTCGGCGGCGGCAGCTCGATGGACGTGGCCAAGCTGGTGGCCTTGTTGGCCCATCCCGACTGCACCCAGGCGCTAAGCGAGATCTACGGCGTGGGCAATGCCCGCGGCCGGCGCCTGCCGCTGATCCAGGTGCCGACCACCGCCGGAACTGGCTCGGAGGTGACGCCGATCGCCATCGTCACCACCGGCGAGACCACCAAGATGGGCGTGGTTTCGCCGCTGCTGCTGCCGGATCTGGCTTTGCTCGATGCCGACCTGACCCTCGGCCTGCCAGCGGCGGTCACCGCGGCCACCGGCATCGACGCCATGGTGCATGCCATCGAGGCCTACACCAGCGCGCTGAAGAAAAACCCGCTTTCCGACCTGCTGGCGCGCGAAGCCCTGCGTCTGCTGGCAGCCAATCTCGATGAGGTAGTGCGCAACGGCAGCAACCGCGAGGCACGTCAGGCCATGCTGCTCGGCGCCTGCCTGGCCGGACAGGCCTTTGCCAACGCACCGGTGGCGGCGGTGCATGCGCTGGCCTATCCCCTGGGCGGGCATTTCCACATTCCTCATGGGCTGTCCAATGCCCTGGTGCTGCCGCAGGTGCTGGCGTTCAACGCACCGGCGGCCGCGCCGCTGTACGCCGAGCTGGCGCCACTGGTATTGGGCGAGCAGTTGCGGGCCGGCAGTGCGGCGGCGCAGACCGAGCAGTTGATCGAGGCCCTGGCCGGCTTCAGCCAGCGCAGCGGTCTGCCGACCCGGTTGCGCGACGCCGGAGTGAGCGAAGTCATGTTGCCCACGCTGGCGGCGGACGCCATGCTGCAGCAGCGCCTGTTGGTGAACAATCCGCGCGAGATGAACGAGCAGCAGGCGCTGGCCATTTATCAGGCTGCTTACTGATTCAGGTCGCGGCTAAAGCCCCTCCAACAGATCCGCAAGCTTTCTGGGAGGGGCTTTAGCCGCGATTCCAACCCAAGGATCAT
>QFQM01000691.1 GCA_003243255.1 Flavobacterium psychrophilum
GATCACCCGAGCAACGGGAGTCGCCGAGGATTACTCCTATCTATACTGCAAGGTCTAGATGAACAGCTTGGAACTGATTATCACAAAGAACATTTAAAGACAGCAAACCTTGACTCTTTACTATGCATTACAAGTAAACTACTTGTGCGACATAGAGTTGCGCTGCTCTGCATAGATGAAAAGCAGGATTCCACATTTGAAGAAAGCCCTTGGCGCCGAGAGTTTTCCCAGTTTTATTTGAGATTGATGAATCTTGGTATTTCTGTAGTACTCTGCGGTAACCCTTTGGCTTTTGAGCACATATACAGCTATAGTCAGCTCATTCGGCGCTTCAGCATGGGTGGAATATTTGAGTTACAACCTGCACAGCTCGGTTGCGACGCATGGTGGACGCGAGACTTTGTATCGGAGGCAAGGAAGTTTTCTATAGTTGAAAACTGGCAAATTGACGATGCTTACAGAAGAAAAATGGAAGATGAGTGCAGCGGGGGTGTCCCTAGCTTTTACATGTCTCTTCACGTAGAGGTGCAACGCATCGCATTGCGTAGGAGCAGCAGACCCGAAGCAACCGTAACAGAATCCGATTATGTATCGGCGCAATCCTCTGCTCGAGTTAAATACATAAGATCTGTTTCACAGGCGTCAAAACTTGAGAACACTACTGCTCGAAGCAATTTCTTAGATATTCCATCTTTGCGGACTCGCGGTAAAGATAAATTTGAAAAAAGCAACTCTATCTCGCCTGACTTACTACCGCCCCAACAAGGCATTATTGCAGCGGAGAGACTAGTCAAGCAATATAAAATAAAGCAGACAAAAAACGCTAACCGCATGCTAGAGGAGCTCAAATCGCTCAAGAATATGAGTCCTGAAGATGTTAGATTACTAGGCGTAAAGACGGACTTACTATTAGAGCTAGAGAAGCAAATGGATGCCAAGGAATAGCCATCTATTCCGTCAAGGTGTATGCAAAGATCTCCTTCTCCTCGAGATAAAGGGAATCTAAGTAACAGCTTTATCAAAATTGAAGATAATGAAACGTTGTATAGCTGGTGTGGGGTAAATCACCTACAAAGTTGCAATCGAAGCTCAGCGGCTTCCTCCATTGCGCTCCTCGGGGCGGCACACGCTATGCGGCAACATGAAATACCGCAAGCGGCTGCGAAAATTCCAATATTCGAAGACGAATTGAATTTTCTAGGTCTTCTTCGCAGGCACACAATCGCAGGATTCTACCTACCGTTTAGAAATCGTGATGAACTGCATAAGATCGCCAAATATTCAGCTCAAAAAAATTCGCAACATTGGGCGAGATCTTTAATGGGCGTCTCTCGTACCATGACCGCCCTACACCCTCTCAAATGGTG
>QFQM01000692.1 GCA_003243255.1 Flavobacterium psychrophilum
ATTTTTCTATCTTATTTCTATAAAAATAGTATTGAAATTCAATACTATTTTTAGTTACCAACTTGTTTGGAACGTTACCGATTATTTGAATCTATTAAAAAAAATCCCATTTATGAAGATTAGACTCCAAGCTAAAATTATAGTAATGATTATGATTACACCTCTATTTCTTTTTAATTTAATATCTTCATTTTTCCATCTTTCTCGATAATCTAAGTATTTATTTTTATATCGATTTCTATTGTATAAAAAAACACCTATTACAATTACAAAATAGATTACTTTATAGTATTTAAATTTTTCGATTTCATTATAAAATAATCCTTCTACAAAAAGTAAGATATTTATTAATACCCAAACTTGGACTGAAGTAACACTAATTAGTGCAGTAATAGCGCCAATTCCATCTCTTTTAAAATAAAACTTCGCTACTCTGTAATAGTGATAATCAAAAAAGTCTATTATATTTTTCATATTTATTGTCCAAGGATTGTATTATCAATACCCGATGCGATTCTGTCTGTTAAAGTTGTACCTGTGGTAACTCCCACCACAATATCTGTTATAGAGTAAGCAATTCCTACAGGTCCTAGATAAATACTTGCCACCCCAATTGCTACTTTAGCCCCTGTGCCCCAACCTAATTTATTTTCCCGATAATCTTCAATAACTGTTAAACCTACTCCTAAATATCCTAATCCCTTCCCAACGGTTTCAACATTTTTTAATGATTTTGCAACATATTTAAGAGAACTAAATGATTGTCGTTGTCTAAAAGTTGCTTTTAAAGCTAAATTATATTTTTCAATATTAAGTCCTGCATAACCTGCCCACGCAGAACCTGCTAAAAGATTACTTTTATCGGCTTTTAAAAATCCTTTCAAAAAAAGACTAGGCCCACTATTCATTGCTCTTTTTTCCCAAGCTTTATTAGCATCTGCCTCCCACTTGACATAGTCGAAAATTCTTATAACATTCATCCCAACTTCTGCAACATTATTAATTTCTCTTTCATCATCGTAAGTAGGGTTATCCAGATCAAATGTCATTGTTCCTGGAACTAAATATGTACTGGTTTTAATTGTAGTATAATAACTTCCCGCATTGATTGCTGCAAAATCAGAATAGCCACTGCTTCCTCCGCCTTGTCCGTCGATTCCTAGTCCTGTCCATTTGTAACTGCTAAGATTGTTTAAAGAAAAGCTTGGTCCAAATTCTCTAAATCCAGTCGGTGGACTGCCAATATTACCTCCCCTGTCAATCCAGCGCCCATCGGGATCTGTAAGGGAAACAGGGTTGTTAACCACATACGCATAAGGTGAGGTAGAGCTATAACTTTCTGCCAGCTGATCCATCCCGTTCCATT
>QFQM01000693.1 GCA_003243255.1 Flavobacterium psychrophilum
CCAGGCTTCTCATCCAATAAGGTGGAATCACCGCGAAAAATAACAGGCACCTTCTTATGAAAATGCCGCAAACAATGCAGGTGACTATCAAAGCTCCAGCCGATAATTAAAAGCGCGTCAGGTTTCCATTGCTCGATTTCCGCATTCAGAAAGGGGGTGATTATCCCTTTAAAATGGTGTGTTCCGGGGTTATCGGACACATTCTTTGTAAAGGAGAACTCATACCCTTCAAGCAATGGAATATCCCAGGTAATCTTCTTTCCGAATCCCGGATCAAATGTATTACCGCCGGCAGATTGCTCCCAGGTATAAAAAACTTTTAGCTGAATCCCTTCTTCATTAGCCAACAATTTAAACCATGGAGCATTATACTGAATAGGATGCGATGTAACTACTGCTAAACGCTTCATCAAAGAACATTCAAATTTACTGGCGACATTCTATCGTAATAACATTTTACCGAGACTCTACCTTAAGGCTGACAAGGGTACCACTTTCTTTAAGAGAATCATACCTGATATTTGAAGACATCCTCTTAAACCGCTTTTCAATAAACTTATAAAAAAGCCAGCTGCTGAAGATACAAATAGCAAATGCTATTATAACTATACATTCTCTAACAATAGGACTACTGATAAGCGTAGCACTAATATTGATAATACGTCCACCAATAGGAACATGTATAAGATATAATGAATAAGAGATCAATCCAAGCCCTTTGAATATAGCAGGCACTTTCTTTACATATGCAATAGTCAGCAACGCCAATGCAACAAGCAACATCAATCCCCATCCTTGCTGATACCAAAGCAGTATGCTATTGATTGCAGATAATACCAGAAACTCTCTGGCATCGGTAATATTACAAAACCGTTGAAAAAGCAATATTCCACCGATAAAATAAGGAGCATAGAAAAAAATAACCCCATTTGACAGGCCCGGCAAAAAGGACAAACCGGCAAATAATAAAAAGAAAGACGCTCTATGAAGCAAGAGCGGAGACACGATAAGCCTATACGCCAAAGCAATAAGTATATAATATTGAAACTCTATTGCCAGTGACCAATAGACCGGATTAAGCCAGGGCTCATTAGTGAATGTATTAAGGTATCCTATATGACCAATCAGGTTAAGCCAGTCAATATTGAATAGCTGACCTTTATAGTAAGGAGATAGGGTACTTACATATCCCAAAATCAACACCAGTATTATTGATACCAGATAAGGAGGCTCTATGCGAATGATCCGCTTTTTCAGAAATATCCAAAAGCTTCTCATTTGATAGCCTTTTACATACATGGCATAAGGTATCACAAAGCCGGATATTACAAAGAATATCTCAACACCTGCCCAGCCATGACGGC
>QFQM01000694.1 GCA_003243255.1 Flavobacterium psychrophilum
TGTAATTTTTAGCAATCTGACCTCCGAGCAGTTTATGAAAAAGCCGACCAATGAGCCAATTCTTGACTACAAGAAGGGAAGCACTGAGCGCAAGGACTTGGAGAAGACGTTGGACAAGTATGCCAACAAGGTTGTTGATGTGCCGCTGTGCATTGGGAAGGAGAAAATCACCCGCGGTTTGGAGCATAAGCAAGTTATGGTAGACTTATTTTAAGAAGTTTTTTTTTAACTATTTTTCAGCCGTTCGAGCACAATCACACTTTGGCCCGCTTCACTTACGCTACTCCGGACGACATCCGAAATGCAATTGAGGTTGGATTGGAGGCTCGCGAAAAGTGGCAACGTATTCCATTGAAGTAACTCTAACGTACATCCTACTAATTGAAATTAACTTTTTTAGGAAACGCGCTGATATTTTCTTGCATGCCGCCGACTTATGTGCCAGTAAATACAGAATGGATTTGAACGCAGCAACCATGCTTGGCCAAGGGAAGAACATTGTGCAGGCGGAAATTGACTCGGCTTGCGAGATTGTGGACTTCTTGCGTTTTAACTCCTACTTTGCTTTGGAAATCGAGAAGTACAAGCCAATCGACACTTCGAGCGCTACTAACAACATGATTTATCGCGCACTCGAAGGCTTTGTTGCAGCGGTTGCACCGTTCAACTTTACTGCTATTGTAAGTTGTTTTGGTAGCTTAATTGAAATTTAAAATTATTTTCAGGGCGGAAACTTGGCATCTGCACCGGCACTCATGGTAAATTGAACAAATTGAGTGAATCATTATTTAAATGTTTTAGGGAAATACTGTCTTGTGGAAGCCCTCAGACACCGCCGTCTTGTCAAACTACATTATTTACCAAATTTTCGAAGAAGCAGGTAGAATGGGGAGTTTAAATGTGGAAATAGTGTGGAAATTTAGGTGTTCCGCCCGGCATTATTTCTTACCTGCCTTCCGATGGTCCAGTTTTTGGCGACACGGTCACGGAGAGTCCTCACTTTGCGGCTTTGAATTTCACCGGCTCTGTGCCGACTTTCAAGTAAGTGTTTAGAAGCAGTCGAAATTCGAAAACAAATTAACACTCTGCATTTTAGATATTTGTGGCGCAAGGCTTCTGATAATCTGGATCGTTATACTACGTTCCCTAGATTTGTTGGAGGTAAGTGAATTAAAATGCATTGAAAATGAGAAGTACAAAAATTAGCGCGCACCATTTGATAAAACCCACAATGAACAAATGAAAGTGAGCGCTGTAGAGACGCGATCGGTTGATTGCATATGTTTGGCGGTCATTCGGTGCACAATGTTTCGCTTCCTATTTCAATGCTTTTTATCACCAAAAATGATCACTAATTGATTTAG
>QFQM01000695.1 GCA_003243255.1 Flavobacterium psychrophilum
CTTAAAAAATGGGTGCTCAGGGGCTTTTTTTGTCTTTTTTAAATGAATTTTTGAGCGAAAGGATATTAAATATGGGCTATGAAAAACAGATTTATCCATTTGTATACCGCACTGATTAGTTTGGTGAAGCGTAATCCAGAGTAAACCTCCTCCGAATCGGAGCAAGTTCTGCCTTCGGCATTTATTGATGTGTAGTATGATATTTTATTTATATCAATGAGTTTGCTATGCATTGGTTCTTGTAGAAAGAGCTAAACCTCTCTGCCTTCGGCATCTCTCCTTGAAAAGGAGAGAGGAAAGGGGCAAACGGCGGCGGTTTGAGCAGCGGTTAAGATTGAATTTAGCTGCCGTTTGTTTTTTAGAGATTGCTTGGTACCTCGCAACGACGGAAATAGCACAAGGATAAAGAGGAGGAGAGCAATACGAAGGAAAATCAACTTTTCAAAACCAAACTAACCTCTATAAAATGATATTTAAAAAGATAACGACGTTGGTCGTGGTGGGTGTGCTATGCCTAAATTTTAAGGCCTTGGCACAAGCGCCAATCAAAGCCCTGCGGGTGGGGGATAAACTGCCCGAAAGCTTTTGGCAGCAGGAGCATTTTGTTTATACCAATGGGCAAACCAGCAAGCAAACTTTAGCACCTTATAAAGGCAAGTTGCTTGTGCTCGATTTTTGGGCCACTTGGTGCGGTAGCTGCATCAATAAATTTAGAGCCATGGAGGCTTTGCAGGCGCAGTTTAGTGCCGAGGCCATGTTTCTTTTGGTGAACACCCAAAGCACGAGGGATGACGTAAAGAAGATTGGTGATTTGCTTTCTGGAAGAAAATACCACACGGCACCCTACACCCTGACAACAATATTTAATGACACCTACATCTACCAACTATTTCCTTATGGCTTTATGCCTTATTACGTATTAATTAGCCCCAGCGCCGAGGTAAGGGCAATTGTACCTGCCGAACTGATGACGGCCGCCAATATACGTTTGATGTTGGATAGCTATGGCACCAAAGTGAAGAAAGGAGGGAAGGATGGTTAGGCGATATTTATTACTGCTATTATTGAGCATGGCCATAGGTGCACAAGCACAGTTATTGAAAGGCAAGGTGACGGCTGATAACGAAGCTTTAAAAGGAGCAAGTATTTTGGTAGATGGGGTTGCTAAGGCACAAAGCGATGAAGCAGGACTTTTTAGCTTAACGGTGCAAAAAATACCATTTCGCTTGAGTATACGTCACATGAGCTATGTGCCTTTAGACACCATGATTAGCAGCTTGCCAAAGGCACCGTTGTTGTTGCGAATGCAGCTTGCCATAGCGCAATTGGAAGCGGTGAAGATAAGTACGGGCTACCA
>QFQM01000696.1 GCA_003243255.1 Flavobacterium psychrophilum
GAAGATCTGCTCCGGCTCCTGAAGAAATTCCACCAGCATGCCGGCATCGCGCAGCACCAGGCTGTAGCGGCTGGCCAGATCGCGGTCGTCGTCGACGATCAGCACCCGGTAGGGCTCGCCGCTCTGCTGGGCGAAGCAGCGTTCCAGGCGGCTTTCCAGCTGCGGAATGTCCACCGGTTTGGCGAAGAAACCCAATGCCCCGGCCCGCACTGCCTGCAACTGGGTGGCGAAGTCATCCTGGTGGGTCAGCACCAGCAGCGGCAGGGGCACCTCCAGGCGCTGCTGCAAGCGTGCAGCGTAGTCCAGGCCGCTGCAGTCTTCGTTGGCCAGGTTGACGTCGACGATCAACGCGTCCGGTATCTGCTGCTCCAGGGCCGCATCGAGGCCGGCGATGGAGTTGAAGTGCTCGGCCTGATAGCCGAAGTTGTTCAGGGTCAGGCGCATGTTTTCGCCTACGGCTATTTCATCCTCGAGGATGTAGATGAGCCGGGACTCGGTGTCTCCACGCAGCGCCTGTGGTATCTGCTGCTGCACTGCGCCGGGTGCCGTGTTGCTGGAGGTCTGGTTGCCCAGGCGTTGCAGCGCCGCGATGAATTCGCCGAGTTCATGCTGCAGGCGTTGCTGGTGTTGCAGCCAGCGTTCGGCCTGTTGTTCCAGCTCCCGCGCGTGCTGGCCGAGCTGGTCGAAACCGAAGGTGCCGGCACTGCCGGCCAGGCGATGCAGTTGGTCGCGTAGCGTCTGCAACAGATGCCTGCGCTGCTCGTCGTCGGCCTCGAGCAGTTGCTCGCCCTGCTGCGTCAGTTGCGGCAGCTCCTGGCGCAGGCGTTCGGCGAACTGCTGGCCGAGCTGCTGCAGGCGTTCTTGCAGGGGCTGAGGGATGGCGTTGCCGTCGTGTTTATCCATGGCGTCGGCTCCAGATCTGCCGGATCTGGGCGGCGAGCTGCATGGGATCGAAGGGTTTCACGATCACGTCGAGCGCGCCCAGGCTGCGGTAATGGGCCACTTCGCCGGGCTGGACCTTGGCCGTCATGAAGGCTACCGGCACCTCACCGATATCCACCAGTTCGTGCAGCCTCTCCAGCGTTTGCGGGCCGTCCATGCCGGGCATCATCACGTCGAGCAGGATGAAGTCGGGCGCGAAGCCTTGTACCTGATCGAGCGCTTCCTGGCCGCTGGCGCAGCTCAGCACCTGGAAGCCGCCGACGGCTTCCAGAGCGACCTTGGCCACGGCCTGGATCGAGGGGTCGTCCTCGACGTGAAGGATGCGCTTGAGCTCAGTCATGGCGGGTCTCCTTGGCGGGTAACAGGCGGTTGAGCATGTGCAGGAAGTGTTGTCCATCATTGCGTGATTTGGC
>QFQM01000697.1 GCA_003243255.1 Flavobacterium psychrophilum
TTATGTACACAGTAACCAAATTCAGTTAAGTGTATTGCACCTTGATTAAGGTTATCAAAATCAATTGTCAATTCATTTGTGGGTATTGACTCCCTTTGACAGTAATTACTCCTATTCAATTTAATAGCTTTGATTTTATCTAACATATCTTCTTCTGACACATGGTTATAAACTCTGTTCTGATTCGCATTGATACGACCAGACCATTTAGCTATATCCAGTTCAGACATTTCACCATAATGGGCTATTGTGTTTAAAAGGTGCCGTGGCTGGTGTGAGCGAATAAGTAGTGGTTTACCTTCATCATCATAATACCCATATCGGGAAAATATATTTTTATAATTCATCTCATAGCTTTTTTTTCTTTGTATGTCACTGAAAAAGAAACTTTTAGTAGGTTTGTAAAATGTGAAAATTGAAGTCATTCTTGATAAAGAAAATTGATCAGTATTGAGCAAGCATAAAGCATTACTAAATTTTATGGATTTTTCTTTATCATACCATGGAAAGTCTCTGCTAAAATTAGAACTAATAATTTCCCACAAATTACTCAATGAATAGTTGTAATCATTGTGGTTTAAGAAACTTTTCCCACCATCCAAACTCGTTCTTTTAATTTTTAAAACACATGATTTATGATCAAATAAATTATACCCCAGTGCATGACAAACTTGTACAACGGTCAATTTAGCTTTTTCATCGACTGTTGGGCAAAGCTCATGTCGGTAAAATTTATCCGGGTACTTTTCGCACCAGTAAGCAAGTGCTCTTGCATTTTGTGATAAGGAAAGTAATCTTCTAATTGCTTTCTTTGCAACTGGTATCATAACCCGTGGAATCCATTTGATATTAGGGCCATACCCTTTTACCGAATAAAATCTCAAACCATATCTTTCGATACCCTTGCCATCTATTTGTGTAATCTCACAATCAGCAGGTAAGGCTAAAATTTCAGAAATTCTGCTCGGACAACAAAGTAGAAGTGCAAATACTGAACTGGTGAACTTATCCCTTGGACTCAGTAACTCATCATTTTGAGAAAAAATATCAGCAATAGCGAGCAATGCTTCTTCATCTGGTAACTTATCGCTTCGGTGATAATCCTCAATCTCAGGAAGATAATTGTTTTTGACTTTCTGTTTTACATGGTTTTTCCATGAGATATATCCTGACTTCACAAGATTATGTTCACACAGAAACTTTGATATTTTTTCAAGCTGTATTCCACATTTAGCCAAAACGTTACCTTCAAAATATTTACTCCCGATCTGCATTGCCTCATCGAAAACAACGGCTGTAACATTATAAATGAGACCAGTGTTCTGAACCTGCAAAAGGGCCTGTTCGAG
>QFQM01000150.1 GCA_003243255.1 Flavobacterium psychrophilum
AAGCAGGCTGCGAAGATTACATTAAGGCTGTGTATGGACTAGGCTATAAATTTACAACATGAGATTACTGCAAGTTAGTTTACGAAGTTTACTGCTGTATTCACTGATACTTGTGGTTATCAGTGTTCCAATCTCTATTTTTTCAATCCGTCAAATAATAAATGAAGAGGTTGATGAATCATTGGCTCTTCATACAGATCAATTTATTAAGCACATTAAAAGTTATGAATACCTGGACGATCTTGAAATGGATTTGAAAATATGGGATCAGCTTTCCTATGATATTGTGCTTACACCTTCCGATGGAACAACAACCGGGAAGAAGTATGAAACAATTTCTATGTATGATAGTATTGAACAAGAGTCTCATCCTTTCCGAACACTATCCTCCAGCATGATTATTAAAGATAAGTCTTACCTGCTCACAACTAGAATGTCGTTGGTGGATAATGATGAACTTGTGATGGCTCTTGGAATCGTTCAAGTTGTTCTAATTGTACTCCTAACGACAGGTCTGCTCTTGATCAATCGCTCGCTGTCGAGGAAATTATGGAAACCATTTTACAATACCCTTAGTCAACTGAAGGCTTATAACCTTGACAAAAGCGAGGCCATCAGAACGGAGAAAACAAATATTATTGAATTTGATGACCTCAATAGAACCGTAAGCCACTTAACGGACAGAAACAGAAAGGTCTTCTTGGAGCAAAAAGAGTTTATCGAAAATGCTTCGCATGAATTGCAAACACCTCTATCTATTTTTCAATCCAAACTGGATAATCTCATGCAGATTCCAGGACTTACAGAAGCAGGCGCGGCAACCATACTTGATCTGGAGGAAACTGCACAGCGTATGGCACGGCTCAATAAAAATCTACTCTTGCTAAGTAAGATTGATAATGACCAATTCAATGAAGTCGAAGAAATAGATTTATCTAAGTTGACAGATTTGTTATTGTCAAATTTGAAACCAATGGCTGATTTGGATAACATATCTATTCAAACTTCCATTAGTCCATTATCAATTACAGCCAACGCTACTTTAACAGAAGTTTTGTTAACCAATCTTTTTCATAATGCAATCCGTCACACCACTTCCAATGGTAAAGTTAGTGTGGAACTGACTGATCGTAAGTTAATAGTTACGAACACTGGAAACCCGGTAAAAATGGATTCAGAAAAAATGTTTGAGCGGTTCAGTAAAGAGGGCAAGAGTGAAAACAGTTCTGGCCTTGGGCTTGCGATTGTCAAAAAGATTTGTGATACCTGTCTGTATAAAATAACCTATAATTTTCAAGATAGAGTGCATACTTTTTCTGTGATATTTTAATTTTTCATTTAGTTACAAATCCAATTTTCATCCAGAATTATAAATGAATTTTGATACATACGATCAAGCTATGAGAAGATTAGGTATTCTGGTTCTACTAATGTCATTTTCAATTCTTTCTGTCTCCCAGGTCAAAAGCGTTACATTATCGGGGGTTCTAAAGGATAAAGTATCAAAAAATAATTTGTCCTACGTAAATGTTGTACTGAAGCTGGAACAAGACAGTTCATTTATATCTGGAACAGTTACAAATGATGAGGGTCGCTATACCTTGAGCAATGTGAGTCCTGGAAATTATATTCTTGAAACATCCTTTGTTGGGTATCACACAGATGCAAAACCCATACTTGTTGGTAAACTGAGTGAGTTTCTTGACTTGGGGATATTTGAACTTGAAGAGAATGTTACATCTCTCAATGAGGTTGTTGTAACGGGTACTCAGGATGCCGTTGCCGAAACGCTAGACAAGAAAACCTTTGCCGTAGCGGATAATGTCAACCAGAGCGGTGGCTCACTTATGCAGGTCATGCAAAATCTACCTGGTGTTACAATAAGCGATGAAGGAACCATACGGTTGAGGGGAAGTGACAAAGTGGTCGTTCTTATTGATGGAAAACAAACCGCTTTGACGGGCTTTGGTAATCAACGTGCCCTGGATAATATTCCTGCCTCAGCCATTGAACGAATTGAGGTCATTAACAATCCATCAGCAAAGTATGATGCTAATGGAAATGCTGGAATCATCAACATTATTTATAAGAAAGAAGTAAAGGAAGGATTTAATGGCAAGATTGGTTTGGCGGCTGGATTGGGTGCATTGTGGATAAAAAAAGAAAACTACCCAACCATTCGCCCACAATATCAGGCAACCCCGAAAATAAATCCTTCTGTATCCATTAACTATCGGAAGAAAAAAATCAATCTGTTTCTCCAGGTGGATGATCTTTACACAAAAACGTTAAACAAGAACGAGTTTACCGACCGCTACTACGATAGTGGCGACACAATCAGGCAACAGTTGAAAAGAAACCGCACAACAAATATCATAACAGCGAAAGGTGGAATCGACTGGTATATCAACGACAACAATACCATTAGCGTGTCGGGGCTATTCAGCAGCGAAAAGATTCTTGATGAAGGGGATGAACCTTTTTTTAATGCTGACCTCTCAGAGAGACTGCGTCTCTGGCAGTTTTTGGAAGACGAGTTAAAAACAACTGTGACAGAGATTGCTACATGGCAACATAAATTCAAGCAACCTGGAAGATTGCTAAACGTTGGCTTTAATTACACTTTTCATAGGGAAGACGAGAAATACTTTTTCACCAATATCATGCCGACCTATACCGGGTTGGATTCTTTCAAGCTGATTTCAGATGAGCATGTCGGTGATTTTAACATAGATTACGTGCAACCACTTAAGTATGGAAGATTTGAAACCGGAATTAAATTCAGAAACCGTTACATCCCAACCAATATGCTTTTCATTCCAGGTCTTAATTCACCATTGGATGTAGGTGCAGGTGGCTGGGCTAACTACAGCGAAGTGATTCCGGCTGTGTATGGCAACTATCTTTTTGAAAATAAAAAATTCGAAGTAGAAGCGGGGCTTCGAGTTGAGTATGTAGAAATTTACTACAAGGTTAATCCTGATCACAATACATACAAGAGTGATGGTTATAACTACACCCAACCGTTTCCTAATCTACGTCTGGCTTATAAGGTTAACGACAGTAATACATTTTCTGTCTTTTATAATCGCAGAGTTGATAGACCAAATGAAGTTGACATACGAATCTTCCCCAAGTATGATGATGCTGAAATTATCAAAGTTGGAAATCCCGGACTTCGCCCACAATTCACCAACTCGTTCGAACTTGGATACAAGACAAATTGGAGTGAAGGCTATTTATACTCTGCTGCGTACCATAAGCAAATGGAGTCAACGATTACACGCATAGGCAGTATAGAACCTGGTAGTACGCTTATCTACAATATCTTTCAAAATGCCGGACGTAGTTATACTTCAGGTATTGAAATCATACTTTCTCAAAATGCAGGAAAGTGGGCAACCTTTAATCTTAACCTCAATGGATATCAGAATATTATTGAGCCTTTCACTGTAGTTAATAAGTATCCACAGGAAAATACTTTCTCTGCTGAGAGGCAGGAGATTTTTTCTGGCAGCATTAAATTCAATGGCTTGTTTCACTTGCCAGGAAAGTATGATGTACAGTTAACCAGTGTTTATATGGCTCCCGATGTTGTACCTCAAGGAAAAACGTATTCACGTTTCTATATTGATCTTGGAGTCAAGAAATCATTACAGAAAGGTAAAGGGGAAGTGTTCCTGAATGCTACTGACATCGCCAATACATTGCGAATAAAGAGGGAAGTAAAGGGCATTGGATTTAGTTATACCAGCACTGACTATTATGAAACACAAGTTTTTCGACTCGGATATACTTACAAGTTTTAGTGATGTAAACCATTAAACCAATCAGGCCATGCAGACTTGGATTATCTACGCTATTATCTCTATGATTTTTGCTGGACTAACTTCTGTACTGGCTAAATACGGTCTTCAAAATATCAGCGCAGACTTTGGCCTTGGCATCAGAACTACGGTAATTTTTGTAATCATTACAACCATCAATTTGATTGGAGCTAAATATAAAGAATTTGCTAACCTCACCACTTTACAAATAACCCTCCTAGTTGCTTCTGGCATTACTACAACTCTAAGTTGGATTTTTTACTATAGAGCTATGAAGGATGGATTGGTTTCTTATGTGGCTGCTATCGACAAAGCAAGTATTATAATAACACTCCTACTGTCATTTTTTCTACTAAAGGAACCCATGTCTCCCAAGATCATCGTTGGTGCCAGCCTGATTTTCATAGGTATGATTGTACTAATCTGGAAATAAATTTTTTAAGAACTTCAAAATCCAAAGTTGCTACAGATTGCTTTCGTTAGTTTGATTGTAACAAATTAAACAACTATGAAAACTCTATTGTTAGTAATCGGTATGGGGCTTGTAATTATACAGGCCAATGCTCAAAAAATGAATGCTAAGGATGTCCCTGCCAATGTCAAAAGCAGCTTGGAAAAAAACTATATCGCAAAGGATGTAGACTGGGATAAAGAAGGTGCAAACTATGAGGCCAGTTTTGAACAAAAAGGAACAGAGATTTCGGTTGTGTTCGATGGTACTGGATCTATCCTGGAGACCGAACGAGAAATTAAAAAGAGTGCCCTCCCCTCTACTATTCTTGAAGCCCTGAAAAAGGATTATGCGGATTTTGAACTGGAAGAAGCTGCACGTATTGAAACCAAAGGCGTGATTACCTATGAAACAGAAGTAGAAAAGGGAAAGATGTCGCTGGAACTCGTTTTTGATGCGAATGGAAAACTGATTAAGAAGGAAGTTATTGAGGAAGAAGACAAAGATTAGACAAAGTGAGTGTGCTACTCTAAAGCTATCCAGAATCTCTCCAGAATTTACTTGTAATCTTGAGTCAGAATGAATGATAGAAGACGGAGTAGCAGTCCATTAAAGCCAGCAGAAAATTGTCTTTTCTGCTGGTTTCCATTTGAAATTCGATTTTTATGAAATGTATAGTTAGTACCCTCGTGGTAGGCCTGCTGTTCATAGGTAATCTGACATTCGCGCAATTCAATCTTCGCACTCAAAAACAGAGTTCTTTGACCGTTGAAAATTGTTTGCTTCCTAAAGCTCCTTTTTTAAAATCAAGAGGGCTTCAAAAAGCATTTGCCGTTCCGCTACTGTTTACAGCAGCCGGACTATACTCCATAACGGATAATGATCTAATCAATAAGCTAGAAGTACAAGAGGAGCGAAATGAATTGATACCGAAATTTCGTAGTCATATAGATGACTATCTTCAGTATGCACCAATTGCTGCTGTTTATGGATTGAATGCCATCGGTATAAAGGGGAAGAACAATTTTGGAAACCGCACGGCAATACTTATAAAGTCAGAATTATTGGTTGGCATACTTACCTACTCGCTGAAGAAAATTACGGCAGTGCCTCGTCCCGATACAGGTCAACCAACATCTTTTCCGTCTGGCCATACAGCCCAGGCGTTTGCTGCTGCCACATTCATGGCAAAGGAGTACGGCCACAAAAGCATCTGGTATAGCATCGGTGCCTATACGGTAGCAACAGGTATTGGTACAATGCGCGTGATGAATAATAGGCATTGGGTTTCGGACGTGCTGGTCGGTGCAGGTATCGGAATATTATCTACAAACCTCGTGTATCTAACACATCAGTATAAATGGGGGAAGAAGAAAAGTTCAGGACAAACATTGATCATTCCTTCTTATGATGGTCAAACTGGAATGGTTAATGTCGTTCACAGGTTCCGTTAAACACAAGACATTCTTATGCCTTCTTCTGAATTATTGGAACAAGTTGAAAAATACATTAAAAATTTACTGTCAGAAGAAATTCTTCAAGGAAGACCGTTTCACGATTTCAATCACACCTTCCATGTCGTTCGGAAATGTGACGAATTAGCAACCCATTACAATCTATCGTTAGAAGATAAAGAGATTTTACTTACAGCAGCCTGGTTTCACGATATCGGATATATTCACGGAAACATTAACCATGAAGAAGATGGTGCAAAGATTGCATCTGCATTTCTGAATGATCGTAACTTACCTTCTGAATTTATCGACAAGGTTGCTGCGCTAATCCGGGCAACAAAGCTTCCGGCAAAGCCAGTTACTCTATTAGAAGAAATGTTATGTGATGCTGACCTACATCATTTAGCATCCGAAGATTATTTTCATTGGTCAGACCGATTATACAAGGAAATTCAAATGCAAAGTGAAACTCCTATTGGTAAAACAACTTGGATTAGAGAGAATATTTCTTTCTTCAAAGCACATCATTACTTTACTGAATATGCAATTGGTTTATGGGACGCTCAGAAACAACTGAATCTGCAAGCTCTCATTTCACAATCTGGTCAGCAATGAATTAAAATTCCATCTCTTGTTTTATAAAATTCTTTGTCCCTTTCGGTCCCGATAGCTCAAGCCACGCGAAACAATTGTCGCTTGATGCAGTAAGATTAAAAACAAAGAAGCTACAACACAAGCGTTCTGTCTTTATAAAGCTGTTAAGAAGATCAAGCATCTTATCTGATCCATTGAACTTGTATTTGAATCCTTTGTCTGTCTCGGTTTTCTCCAGCACCTGATTCTTAAGTTCTGCGATTACAGTCTTCTTGCGTTGCTGCAATTCCGGAGTGGTTAGCTTACAACTTAGTTTAGCTTCTTCTATTAGCGTTTTCATATCCTTTGTTTTTTCCTGAGCCATTATTGTGAAGGGCAGTGCAAATGCGGCAACCCACATGATTAGTTTCATCTTCATTTTACTTTGTCTTTAAGTCAGCGCTGGTTTTCAATTCTGTACTTTCTGTTTTACAATCGCAGTCAATAGCGCAAGCCGGTGGAGCTTGTCTTTTACGGTATTGCCAGAAGGCAAACGAGGCGGCAGAAATAATGAGAAGTACAATCGCGATCTTCTCGGCATAAAGTGCTATGGTAGCCAAAATTCCCGCTCCACCAACAATACCAACAATTGGTAAAGCACAGCAGAGCGCACACAGCCCAACACCCAACAAACCCATGTTTTTAGCCATTTTTCCAGGCTCTTTTGCAGTAGTTTTCATATTCCTTTCTTTGTAGTTTTCGTTTATACTTCAATTATACGACATGGACTATAGTCCACGGTCAAGGGAAATCTTCAAAAAGTTTAAAATATGTTGATCGGAGAACTTTCAAAACGCACTGGCTTTTCACATGACACCATTCGGTTCTATGAGAAAAAAGGGCTTATAGATGTTAACAAGAAAGAGAGAAGGGATAACAACTATAAAGAATATCCAGAGCATGTCTATGAACGACTCATGCTAATTAAAACGGTCAAAGCATTAGGCTTTACCCTCAATGAAATTGATGAATTTATAGAAGCTTGGGGTGAAGAGTCTGCATCGTGTAGTAATCTAACTACTCACTTAACAGATAAGATCAACCGAGTGGATCTGCAAATAAAACTACTTCAGGAAATCAGATTGAAACTCACTGGATCACTCGATAAATGTTTAGCCAATAATTGCGAGTTTGAGAAAATGATTCCGAGTTGTATTGGTAAGTGCTAATCACTACGCAGCAAACTCCATCAATTCCAATTCAATCTCCAACGCCATCGCCTCCAGCTCCAGATCATCTGGTTTAGTTGGTTGGATAATTTGCCTTGGCTGAACGCGTAAGACTTGCTTCTCCCTCACAGGTCGCTTCGGTATCTCACCTTTAATCAAATCAAATTGTTGAGCATTCAATGATACACTCGCATTAAACTTATCCTGAAGTATCAATACAAAATCATCGATCTTACTTTCGCTGAGAGTCGCAGCCATACGATCAGATACTTTTTCAAAATTCTTACCATCTACAAGTTTGAGGATATCCTCGTCCAGAAAAACGTCACCGGAACGTTGACGAGAGGACGATACAATAATCTTAAATTTATCATACTGTTTGAAGATCGATATATTATTGTTCGTTGTGATTTGCTGACCCGTGCCTAATGAGCGAATGATCTTCAATGCTCTTGAAATAGGAACCTCCACTTTTTGCTGAACTGCATTTCCAGGATTCCAATGCTCTGGCATAAGGATACCTTTCTTAACTGCGCCATCAATAGTAGTGTAGCTTACAAGCTTTCCTTTGTAAGCAGCAAATGCCTGGAGAAGATTACCAGTAATGATGTGTCTAGCTTTTCGATCAACTGTACTTTCTTTAATTGCTGCCTCCCATCGGTTGAGTGTATCATCCTTGCTTTTAGTTTGTCCATTGACACTTGCACCGATAATAGCGGAAATATCTTTTGAATAGCTGGCTGGTATCGCGATGTATTTATTACTATTAGCTATGGCAAAGCGTAAACGCAATGCACTTGGCGCATAGGGGTTCTTCTTTTTCTTGTCGATGATGAATCCAAGAAATACTGCGAATACCAATTCTTGTCCGGCATCATAACTATTGATGGGATAAGCGAGGTTGCGACCAACGTAAAAGAAATTGAACGCACCTTTTAGATATTGTTGTCTATTGGAGAATGTTTTTCTGATCTTCTCTTCAGATGCAATTTGAGCTTTTTGAAGTTCATTTATTCTTTCTTCCACAGCACTCTGATAAGCAACTTGTCCTTCCTTCTCTAATATTTTCTTCAGCTTCTTTTCGTTGGAGACTTCACGAATTAATAGTTCATAGTGTTCTTTGTTCTCATGGATTTCCTGTTGAATAAGTCCAGTCATAAAGGATTCATATTCATCAATGATTTCTCTTTGCTGTACGAGTGCATCTTTATTGACTAACGCTTCCGAAAGAAGATTCTCCAGCTCTGTTTTTGAAAATGGTTTCTTCAAAACATTTGCCATCACGGTTTCAAGAACACTGTCATCACCAAATTCACTCTGACCACCTTTACCTACTATTACAGTTCGTGACGAAGTTGTTTCAGCTTGTAAATTCATAGCCTCCACTTCCAAGTCATACTCATCGGTTTGTTTCAGATATTCGACATACTCGGTATATCTGTTGGCAATATCGTTGTAGAATTCCTGCTGCATCTGCGTGGATAGTACTGCCACACGCCCGGATACTTTATGCGCAGCATCTTCAATTTCTGCACCCTCTACGTCACTCCCTGCCATTCGGAGTGGATCATCGAGTAATGTATTAACCTCCAAATTTTCTTTGAGATACTCTGCCACAATTCGGTCGCCATACTTGTTCAGAAAATCCGGCACATCGAGAATCTTTGTACTCGACTTTTGATTGGAGGTTGTATTAGCATCCAACGATTTCAATTTCTTTTGAAGCATCATCATTAATCTCTTCTCCGCAGGTATGGCAGAATTCACATAGTCATAGATCGGCTTCATGATCTGGCCTGTACGATTTACCCTTCCACGCTTTTGTACTTCTGTGTTAATGTCCAGCTCTGGTTGCAACACAATCATTGCTCTCTGCTTTACTTGGTCTCTTGGAACTTTAGGTGTAACAACGGCATGGGCTGATGCTCCGGTACTTCCTGACTGATTAATAAGAAGTACATCCACTTCATTATTATTGAATTGTCGAAAGGCATCATTAGTATTGATCTTTCTTCTTGAGAGTACTAATGCCTGGTTGTTCTTGGGATTGATCTGCAATTCATATTTCCGTCCTGTTACCTCTGCAACTTTGTATCCGGCATTGGTGAGCGTGCTTACAATTACATCAATCGGAGAAATGGTAATTCCTGTGGAAATCGTTTTAATTTCTTCTGCGATTCGCAAGTATTCTGCCTGACCCTCAGGAGAGAACTCGCTTAACTCAAATTTCTTGTACACTTTCTCTCCATCTATATCCGTTTCGGTATAGCGGAGTATTCCATCTAATCCACGTTGAAGGACTTCGGAGAAATCAGCATTGATGGTATCACCATCCGAAACAGGTAAGCCTTTGTCATTCTCCATTTGTTCAATGAAGCTCCCCATTGTACTTGCAAATGCGATCACTGGTTTCTTGCCTTCTTTCAATCTCATGATCGCTCTCTCAGCAACTGAACTTGCTTTGATGCTGAACAACATTTGATTAATCACATTGAAGACTTTTGAGAAATAGGGGAGGTTATCAACTCCAGCTTGTGAAGTTCCTTCGCGAAGGTCAACCTGCTTACCTTCTGCTACTGCAATGTCATCCAGCTCTTCAACCATTTCATCTACGTGCTTTCCCTGAAAGCCAATGATGTCACGAAGAATGTTAGTGATGTTATCGGCAATGGCTTTATGTTCCTGTTCTTTATCATCAAGAGTAATGTAGTTTACCTCCACACCTTCAAAGGATCTTTCTCTTCGAATCATTTGCCCTTCTGCTACCAACTGACTTGCCAATACTTCCTGCAATGCTACTCCACCTTTCATGATAGCTTCTACTAAGGCATCCCTGGTCATCTTGGCTTCACTGATTGCAGTCTTCATAGCATAGATGGGCATGTTGTCAGCGCGTTTGGCAAAAGTTGCTGAGAGGAAAACAACACCTCTTGTTTTGGCAAGCACACCTGGTAGAAAGTTTCCGGTATTACTTGAGCCGGATGAATTGTGTGCTTCATCCATAATGACAATTGTATCTTCCGCAATAGCGTTTAGAAATACAGGCTTCTCCGGTTTCTTGTCTGGCG
>QFQM01000698.1 GCA_003243255.1 Flavobacterium psychrophilum
AAATGGCTTTTTATTAAACCCAATGATTGCCGGCGCAGCAATGGCACTTAGCAGCATCAGTGTTGTTACAAATAGCCTACGATTAAAATCATTAAAGCTATAATCCAAAAATTATGAAAAACAAATCCTGAATTGTATAACAGCAAAACTAACGACCCAAAGTAATTTTACATCACAATTAATATTTAAACAATGAAAACAGTAGAAGTAAAGACAAATATCATGTGTGGCTCCTGCATAGCAAAAGTTACCCCTGTTTTAAACGAAACTTTTGGTGAGGGAAACTGGAAAGTGGATACTCAAAATCCAAAAAAAGTCCTAACGGTTTCTGCTGAAAACCCAACAGAAGAGGAAGTAAAAAAAGCAGTGGAAAAGGCTGGTTACAAAGCTGAGGAATTAGCATAAAAGTTTAGCCGGATTATGTTCCTGATCCGGCTATTTACTGTCTTTAGCCAGTTCTAATTCTGTTAATGCACTTTAACAAGTATAAATTAAACAGGACTTCTTAAAAATTAATACATTTGTACCGCTGAAATGAAACAGTTTCTCATTCTCATATTATCATTCACTTACTTCGCCTCTACTTCAGGGGCTATCCTGCATTTGCATTATTGCATGGGCAAGATGGTAGAATGGAGTGTATCAGGCAACGAGGAAGAAAACTGTCCGGTTTGCGGCAGCGACAAGGGCAAAATGGTGGAAAAGGGCTGCTGCAAGGATGAGCACAAGCAGCTCAAAGTTACCAATGATCACAGTATAACAGAAACGGCTTTCCAGGGATTATGGTTGATGGCGGTAGCCTTGCCTGTTTCTTTCATTGACATTCCAGCTATCACCTTTTCTTCCATTACCGAGGAAAATCCCACCACTAACGCACCGCCCCACAGCACCGGAATCCCGATCTACAAGCGCAACTGCGTTTTCCGTATTTAGACTCCGCTCCACATTTTGAGCCTGACAGCATGCTGTTGGGCTAAAGGCATTTCTATCCACCGCTGATCACCCATCAGCATTACTTATTGTTCCTCATTTATCATTTATGGTACATCGTATTATAGAATGGTCGCTGCGCAACCGTTTCATCGTGTTGGTGCTGGCGGCAGCTTTTTTTGCGTGGGGCGTTTTTGCTGTAAAAAACAACCCCATAGATGCCATTCCCGACCTTTCTGAAAACCAGGTCATTGTTTTCAGCGAATGGATGGGACGGGGACCGCAGCTGATCGAAGACCAAGTAACCTACCCGCTGGTGACCAACTTACAGGGGCTTCCTAAGATCAAGTACGTGCGGGGCACGTCCATGTTCGGCATGAGCTTTATTTACATCATTTTTGAAGACAACGTAG
>QFQM01000699.1 GCA_003243255.1 Flavobacterium psychrophilum
GCTCGATAAGGTGATTCATGAGATTAATGAACAAACGTATTGAAGCTTCCTTGGCGCGCTCAGTAAAATGTTTCACTTAAACCATTAAATGTTTCAATCCTTACGTGGACATGAGCCCTACCTTTGGAAATTAATGATTCACCATTGATGAGCAAAATATTTAACATACCGGCCTTTCTGAAATACTTGAATATTGAAGGATTAAAAAATGATGACCTCCACATTTCTGATTTCGAAAATCATAAGGATGTATTGTTGAAATCCGGTCCCATCGTCAATGACTTCTATTCGTTGGCCATCAAGCCACCGATAGACAAGAGAATTGTGAATCCACATCCGACAAACGAGCCCTCTAGTTCTTACATGTACCTCGACTGTCCTCACAATACATTGGAATGGGAAATATCTCCACCCGTTTCCGGATTTAGCATCTTGGTTAGCGCGAAATACATTCACAAGCAAGCCAAGGACTACAACTTCGTTCACTACAACAATCATGAAGCGCTATTTCTGACGCACGAAGAGGAATCAATCCTGTGGGATTTATTTAGAAAAGCTTACAGTGAGTTTCAAAAGGAGAATTATTCCAAGGAAGTAATTATATCTTACATCGCTCTGATACTTTCGTACACCCAGATTTTTTACAACAGACAGTTCGACTCAAGGAGCAAAATTTACAACAAAGTGATAACGGATTTTTACGGAAATCTGGAGCACTATTTTGAAGGCAATTCACCTGTTTCAGGCTTACCGTCAGTTGCCTACTTTGCACAAAAGGCAAATCTATCGCCTAATTACTTTGGTGACCTGATCAAGCATTTCACTGGCGAGCCTCCTATCGACCATATACATAATCATATCATCAAGCTGGCTAAACACAAATTGCAGCAAACCAGCTTATCTGTAAGCGAAATTTCCTACAGCCTTGGATTTGACTACCCTACTTATTTCACGCGCTTTTTCAGAAATAAAACAGGAATTGCACCCAAGATTTTTAGAAATCAGTAAAAAGTTTCAGTAATCGAGTATTTCGTTTTCGTCCCGATCTATAGCGTACCGCTACCTTTACTTTATCAAATCGATGCAAAACTCAAACAATAAGGTTATGGCACAAAAGAAAATCAGTTTCAAAAACAGTAACAATGGACATATAACGATGTCCGCAATCATCAACACACCAGAAGGTTTTGATGACAAGAAAAAGTATCCTGCTATCGTGGTGAGTCACCCTGGGGGCGGAGTGAAGGAACAAACAGCCGGTTTGTACGCGAAGAAATTGGCGGAAAAAGGTTTTGTTACAATCGCCTATGATGCCTCATATCAAGGTGAAAGCACTGGTGAG
>QFQM01000700.1 GCA_003243255.1 Flavobacterium psychrophilum
GCTCGGCAAGGGCCTGCTCGGTCTGGGCATCGGCTGCGCTTTCATAGCGCTCAAGCAGATAATGCAGACGCAGCAGCTCACCATGAGTGAGCGTCAGGGCCTGCAGCTGCTCGAAGCGGCGACCGTCGTATTCCGGCAGCAGCTCCACGCTGCGCCGCATCGCGCCCAGCAGTTCGCTCAGCTGCTGGTCTTCGCTATTCACCTGGCCACGTGCCTGCTCGGCGGCCGTGTAGGCAGCACGCATACCCGCCAGTGAGCGCTGGTAATCCTGGTTGTAGCGGTCCTGCTCCTGCAGCAGCTTGACGTTGACCGGATTGGTGAAGGTCCCCAGCAGCTTCTTCTGCTGCTCGAGATAGAGGTTCAGGTTGGTCAGCGTTGCGTTGAGTTGGGTGATCTCGCTCATCCAGGTGCTGCGCTGGATCACGCTGCCCAGGCCGCTCCAGGCGGTCCAGGCCAGAGCCAGGGTGAGAGCCAGCACCAGACCGAAGCCAAGGGCAAGCTTGCGGGTGACGCTGAGGTTGGCAAACCAGGTATTCATGACAATTCTCCAACTGTTCGATGACAGGCAGTTCGGGTTTAGCTGGAGAATTGTTTTTGTAGAGCCAGCACAAGGCCTGTGCCGACGCTCCGCGCGCCGCTCTAGGCACATAGGCAGGGAAAAATTTCGCGAACAATCATTCACGTGCGACTGCCCCGCTCGCCGGGGCGGGTTCTTCAGGGCGCGCGCTCGCCGCGCGCCGCCTCGCTGAGGTAGAACCAGGTCGGCGCATCCAGCTGCAGCTCGGCACCGGCCAGGGCCTCCTCGATACGCGCCTCGCGCAGGCTGCCGAGAATCGGCACCGGGCGTCCCGGCAGGCGGCGCAGCCAGGCCAGGGCGACCTGCAGCGGTGTTGCCTGCAGCGCCGCGGCCACTTCCTCCAGCGCCAGTTGCAGCGCCGGGGCGAAGCGGCCGCCGGCCAGCGGCGACCAGGCCAGCACCTGCAAGCCGTCGGCCTGCAGCGCCTGCAGACGGCCATCCCAGGCCGCCTGCTGGGCGGCGAGCGACAGTTCGATCTGGTTGCAGCGCAGCTCCAGCTCGCGGCCAAGCACCTGCCAGTGCAGCGGCTCGGCATTGGACAGCCCGACCCAGCCGACCTTGCCGGACTCGACCAGCGCCTGCAGGGCGCGCGTCACTTCCTCGACCTGCAGCAGCGGGTCGGGGCGATGCAGCAGAAAGCCGTCCAGCCGCTCAACGCCCAGGCGCTGCAGCGAGGCGTCCACTGCGCGAGTCAGGTAGCTCGTCGTGGTGTCGTAGTGCTTGATCCGCCAGCGCGAGACGTCCTGCGCCGCCGGCACGATGTC
>QFQM01000701.1 GCA_003243255.1 Flavobacterium psychrophilum
CAAAGGAATTACTTACGAATACATCAGCGATTATGATTTTTTGGTGGTAACAAAAGACAACCCCGAAAAGGCATACGACCAGGAAAGCCGGGTAGTGGACAGAACGGAACGTTACAAGCCACCCGTAAACCTGGAAATACATGAGATAGATTACATAAACAAAGGGCTGGAATGGGGAGAATATTTTTGGATTGACATAGTAGAAGACGGCATACTGCTGTATGACAAAGGCACCGTACAATTTTCAGAACCAAGAGAGCTGACCAACGCAGAGAAGAAGGAAAAAGCACAACGCTATTTCGATACATGGTTTCCGCAAGGTGATGAGTTTGTAGAGGGGGCAAAATTTTATCAGCAAAGAGAATCTTTAAAAATCGCAACGTTCAATTTACATCAGGCGGCTGAAAGTCTTTACTACGCCACGCTGTTAGTATTTACCGACTATAAGCCCAAAACGCATAACCTTTGGAAGCTGCGCCGCAAGGCCAAACCTTATTCGGAGGAACTGTTTCATATATTCAGGGCTGAAACTGACAAGCAGGAAAAAAACTTGTTTGAGCTTTTAAAGCAAGGCTATGTAGATGCCCGGTACAGGGAAGACTTTACTATAACAGTGCAGGAATTAAACATATTGATAGAACGTTTATCAGCCATGATACCAGTTGTAGAAAAACTTTGTAAAAAGCACATTGCCGCATTGGGAAATTGAAAAATTGAGAACTAGTTTAATTTCCATACCCAGCAGGCGCAATTTTCTATGCTTGCGTAAGTTCCTTATCCTCTTTCCTAGCTCTTCCAATTCGCTATCAAATTCATTTTCTATAACAAGCTACCCTCTTAAAAACAAAGAACAGACTTAAAGTTTATTTCCGCTTTCTTACATATTTATTCTGACGGCCAACTTTTGTATAAGTTAATTTCCCAGAATCCACAAGCCTTTTTAAAACTACGGCCACAGGTGCAGAAGTTAACTTTGCTTTAGATTCACTACGTAAATTCTCAACCACTTCCCTAACAAATTTGGGTTCTTTAAAAAAGTCGGTTTCATCGCACAGCGTTGTGATTCTAAAAGTAAGCCTGTTTCTTTCTTTTCGCTGTGGGCTTAGCGGATAACGAGGTTTGATCTCAATTGGCATATCCAATAATTCTTTAGGATGAACGCCAATTGCTTTTGCAATTTCTGTTAGATGTGAAATACCAGTTTCCGAGCCATTTTCAATAGCTGATAATAAGCTTTGGGTAAATCCGGTCATATCTGCAACATCATCCAGACTAAACCCCGCCTTGTTTCTAAGGTCCCTTATTTTAGCTCCTATCTTACTGGTTAACTTTGTATTACG
>QFQM01000702.1 GCA_003243255.1 Flavobacterium psychrophilum
TTTGCCCTGGATGGCATCGCATTCGCCAAATAAAAAGAGACCGAATACGATTCCTGTTTTTTCCAAAATTATTTTTTATCCTTTATTTTCAATGCAATAACAAACCTTCAGAACCAAAAATGCACAAATAAAGGTGTATTTTCAGGTACTAAAAATCATATAGTTAGCCAAAATTTCGGACATATTCGGACCGGTTTCGGACAGTTTTTCCTTCCAAAATTGAATGCGTTGACGCCATCAACCATAAAATAGAACAGATAAGCCGTACTGTTCAGGAAATGTTTGAAGAGGCTGATATGTGGCTGGTTTCAGATTAAACACCTTGAACCGTCATATCGCTTGAGTAGTATTAGTTCAGAGCTGAGTTGGCAATCTTATGGCACAGAGCCAAACCTAACCTGACAGCCCACTCTGTGCCATGAGCAGACAGTGCATACGTAACTATTGCGCTGAGATTTTTCATTGAGGGAATTATTGCGCATATCTGAACCCCATCGCTATAGCCGATTTGTTCCCGGCATGGGAAGTCCAGAATGCGTTCACCTTTAGAGGATATTCCGCTTATCCTCTTGGGTAGTTTTGGATTAGTTAAGCTTGTTTTAGGTAGCCGAGAGTATATTTAATATTCTCGCCGTAAGTTTATCCTCATAACCTTCCTCTACCGGGTGATTGAACTTTACAAGAGGACCAGAACTTTTAGCTTGATCATAAGATCTTTCAAGTACTCCAGGTTCAGCACTCATGCTGTTTATCACAGTAGATAAAATGCTAATAGCAATCTTCGAAGCGTGAAGGTCGAGTCTCAGATCGTTAAGATTTCTCTCAAGGATTTCAACGCGTTCATTTAAGTCAGCCATTTAATCTCCTAGGTGTCTGGGAAGAAGGGTATTGTTAGTCATTTCATGCAATCATTCGTTATAACGTCCCGGTTCCGCCGTCAGAGCACCAGACCTGCCCGGACGTATAGCTGTTCTCTGGGGAAGCCAGGGTGACATAAAGTGGTGCAATTTCCGCAGGCTGACCAGGTCGACCGAGTGGTGAACTGGCACCAAATTGCTCAATTTTCTCCTGTGGTTGGCCACCACAGCATTGAAGAACCGTCCAGTAAGGACCGGGTGCAACGGCATTTACCCGGATCCCTTTCGGTGCCAGTTGTTTTGCCAGCGATTTTGTAAAAGCTACGATCGCCGCTTTGGTCTGAGCATAATCCAGCAGGATCTCGCTGGGCTCGTAGGCTTGAACCGATGAGGTGTTTATAATTACGCCCCCTGGAGGTAAATGGTGAACTGCCGCTTTAGTAATCCAGAATAACGAGTAGACATTAGTCTTGAAGGTT
>QFQM01000703.1 GCA_003243255.1 Flavobacterium psychrophilum
CGCTACTGAAGGAAAACTGATAAAAAGTATTGTTGCCTTTGATGTATATGAGGGCGACAAATTGCCTGAAGGAAAAAAGGCGTATGCGCTTGGCTTCACATTGCTTGATGAGACAAAGACATTGACTGACGAGGAGATAGAAAAGGCAATGGGCAGATTGATGAAGGCGATGGAGTCGCAACTTGGTGCGGTAATAAGAAAATGATTGCTGAACGTTGGGTGGCAGCGTGAGCAGGGGATCAGCAAAAAATTCTAACGCCGGATGAACGTGAAACTTCTTATTTTTGGGAAGCTTCAGACCGGAGATAAAAAAGAAACACGGCAGGGGCTAACACCCGCTAGCATAAAACATTCGCATGGATCAGGAACTTCTTAAAACCAATCTGCATGGATTGGAGCGCAAGATTTTGGTGCTTATCAATGAGCACAAGAGTACAAAGGAAGAACTCAAAGCTCTTAAACGCGAGAATCAGTCGTTGAAAGAGGCTGTCAGAACCCGCGATGAACAGATCACCGGCTTTCATAATCAACTGAAAATCACTAAAATTGTAGATAGTTTAGGCCCGGAAGACGGAAGTGTTTCGGAGTTGAAGAAGAAAGTGGACGATTACATTCGCGAGATCGACAAATGCATCGCACACTTAAGTAGATAACAGCAACCTGTACGTACTATATTTCATGGAGGACCTCTCTATAAAGATCAAGATCGCAGACCGCGAATACCCAATGAAGGTAAAGAAAGCGGACGAGGAGCGGGTGCGAATAGCCGGGAAACTCATTAATGAAAAGATCAAGTCTTACAGGGAGCAATTTGGGATTGACGACAAGCAGGATTTATTGGCGATGGTGGCTTTTGACTGCCTTATCGACAAGATGACTGCTGAAGACACCTATCAGTCTATTGATCAAACCGTGTTTGAAAAGATCAGCCAGATTGAAAAAACACCGGAACGCTACCCTGAAAGAAAAAAATCTTTTCGGGAGGCCAGGATAGATGTGTTCCCTTACCTTGTGATATATAAAATTGCAAAGAGAAAGAAGATAATAGCCGTAGTTTCCATCTTTCACACAAGCCGCAGCCCCAAAAAGAAATATTCAAATCCATAAGTTTTATACGAGTTACCGGATGGTGCAGCATCGCGTTAGCGTAATGGCTTGTATAGGTCTTCTACTTCCATCAATAAAAGGGCTATAAATTGGTCATCGCGGTTAGTTTTGCCCGAAATATCTACAATAGATTCCAACTTGAAATCGGGTACTATCTCTTCAATCATTGCAAAAAGCTCTTCGGCTTTATACAGGCAGCTAAAAAAAAATAACGGCTTATGCTCATGGC
>QFQM01000704.1 GCA_003243255.1 Flavobacterium psychrophilum
ATAATTATCAGTAGGTTAGGCCAGGTTCTCGTCTTCACTCTGACGAATGTGTACATCCGCGTGTACATAATGCTAAATGTACCCTGTTCTTCTACTGATAAGCTCAACACAGATACTACACGTCTAATCAGTATGATAAAAGGTTAGTGTTAACCTCATCACACACTAAGCTCATCTACTCCCCGTTCTATTATGCTGTTAATAAACAGCGCCCGGACCGAATGCCTATACTTCATTTATCAAACTGGAGGTGCATATGTGCGGACGATTTGCCCAGGCGCAAACGCGCGAAGAACACCTCACTTACCTTGCAGATGAAGCAGAACGCGACATAGCTTATGACCCAGATCCAATTGGCCGGTATAACGTCGAGCCTGGCACGAAAGTACTCCTGCTTAGTGGGCGCGACGAGCAAATATATCTGCATCCTGTAAGCTGGGGTTACGCTCCCGATTGATGGCAAAAAGCTCCCCTGATTAACGCTTGCGTCGAAACAGGCCGGGCTCTCAAAAAATGGATAGAACTAAAACAGGTCTGTTTGTAAAAAGGCTGTGCTTATAGACAGCATTAATTTATAGGTAGTTTTGAATATGTGATATGTCACACAACTCATTTCGTCAATTCGTCACTCTGCCTGTCATCCCTTTGAGCTAGAAACGATACCACAGGATGTTCAGTGCTAATAAACGAACCAGGTACTCACGCGCACAAAGTGACCATGGTTTTTCGTGTAATGTGTATCGGATGGACTCTATTCATTCAATCAGCAGAAAAAATACGTTTTCCACACATTAATTAATGTGATTAGCAATCTATTTTTATGTTATCATCCAACCCTATCAAAATAATAGCAAATTTAATTATGGATAATTTATTTCTCAAACAAATTCAGGAATGCCTTCGCTTAATTAAAGAACATAAGGATAAAGATGACGCTATTCATCTAGTAGCAGAAGTTATCTGCTCACATCATAATTTACTGGAGGAAACATCAAACACCATTTCCTTAGTCAATTTGATTGCAGAGTGGTTAGGGAACAATGGTGGTTCCGTACTTAAAATCTATGATGCGCTTTATTTTTTCTGGCTTGACTGTATAATAAAAGCGAAAATAAATGTATTTTACCTTGGTGAATTAACAAATCTCAAAATACTCGCAAAACATCTAAACCCAGCTATTGTTAATAGTATAAAGTATTTAGCATCAAACGATACAGATATTCATTACATTAACGATTACATTTCGAGCATTGAATCTTCTGTTGCGCCCTTGATCATTTACGATCCTGACGGAATGCATTTTTAGATAAAATTAAAAACACCAACCCAATAGCTA
>QFQM01000705.1 GCA_003243255.1 Flavobacterium psychrophilum
ATATCGACTCAAGTCGTGATCGCAACCAGTGCCAGCTACACTAATACCAGCGGTTATACTTGATATAAAAAAATGAGACGATAATAAGCCACAAAAAGGTCAGTATCCCAAAATAATCAGGTATAAATCTCGCGAAGATATATGTCCCTGCCACAATAAGGGCCAAAGGGATTAAATAGATATATGACTGTAAAAACCATAAAATTACCTGCTTCATTGTTTTAATAACTCATATAAAGCTTTACCGATCATGATAGTCCCTCTACTTCATACCCGCCTGGCGATAGTCAGGAGGAGGACTAACTTACCTGATATTTCAGCATACTTGTAAGCCTTATAAGAGCATTGTGTTGTATGTACCCTTCCTGAGGACTGTACTGGCCGTTACCACAATGACTGGCGTGGGCTAACGCGCTAAAGTCCCGGCTCCCGGTCAATGAGGAAAAGTCTTTGCGCTTGTGTGGGGCGTCATCGCGCAGAAAAACGTCACATGTGAAGCTGATTTTGGGGCCAGGTAACAGATTTGACCATCAATTGCAGACTCTTCGCCATTTCAGGTCATAGTGAAGAGGTGATTATTAGATGGTTAGTTTAAGGATACGAATATGCCAACAGTAATTGATAAAGCATTGGACTTCATTGGCGGTATGAACACGTCAGCCTCAACGCCGCATTCCATGGATGAGAGTACAGTGAAGGGGATGTTTAAGTATTTGAAAGACCTTGGCGTCCCGGCTCATGCCGAGGAGATTATTGCGCGAGGAGAGCGGGAAGGGTGGAACCCTGAGTTCATAAAAAAAGTAGCGGGATGGGCGGATAAAATCGAGTCTGCTGACCGTGTGGTGATTAAAAATCCTGAATACTTTACTTCGTATATGAAGGAAGAGCTGCGCGCGCGAATGAACGCCGAATTTGACCCGGCAAGTTAAGCGCATCTCGTTTCGCTACTCACCAGGGTTTTAATACGCCAAAGGGCCTGTGCTTTCACCCGGGCCCTTTAATTTGGTGGCCCCTGCTGGGTTTGAACCAGCTGATCAGGATGCATTTATCTTCGATATTGAGCAGTCTGCCTCTCTGAATGAAGGAATGGTTTTTTGTCAGTTAAAAAGGCTACGGAGGTTAGGGGTAGGGATTTTTTAACGGTTGAGTATGTTCCCAACGTATCGCTGTTATAATGCCTGTAAAAAATAACCAGACTACAACTCTCTTACAAGGCTATCAGTACCAGCGATTATATTTCATGTAAAAATAAGAAACGATAATAAACCATAAAAAAGTAAGTCTGCCTGAATAGTCGGGGATGAAAAAAAAAAAAAAAAAAGCCCCGGCCAGT
>QFQM01000706.1 GCA_003243255.1 Flavobacterium psychrophilum
GTCTCGCCGACCTGCAACCAGTGGCGCAGCAGACCCAGCGGTTCCACCGTACTGGCCTGGCGCGCCAGCCATCGGCGATGTTCGGCGATCGGTTCGCACCAGTCCTGGCGGGCGAAGAACGCCAGCCAGGCGAACAGCAGATCGAGCACCGTGGTTTCACCGTTCGCGGCGACGCTGCCCAGGTCGAGTTGCAGCAGTGCCTGGTCTTGATAGTGGTAGGCTAGGCTTGCCTGCACCGGGCCGCCCAGGCCGCGTTCGGCCAGGCTGGCGACCCAGCCGCCGGGGCCGTCGTAGTGCAGCTGCTGGCAGAGCCACTGCAGCGCCGGCGCGGCGCCATCCGGCAGTTGCTGCAGGGCAAACAACAGGCACAGACCAGGGCGCGCCATCGCCACACGGCTGTGGCGCGGCGGCAGCAGGGGCGGTGCCGCCGGGCGCGGCGTGACCGTAGCTGCACGCAGGCGATTGCCCTCGCGTTCGGCGATCAGGCGCAATTGCTCCGGCGGCTGCGGGCCGAGCAGCACCAGTCGGGCCTGGCCGGCATGGTAGAAATCCCGGTGGAAGCGGCGCAGCGCCTGCTGAAAACCCTCTTGCTGCAGTGCCAGGCTGGCGCGCTCGCCGGCGTGGCAGCGTGCCAGCGGGTGCTGCGCCGGCACGGCCTCGGCCAGGGCCCTGCTGGCGGCGCTCAGGTCGTCGCGCGACCAGGCCAAGTATTCGGCGTGCAGCACCTCGCGCTCGGCGTGCTGCTGGCGAAGGTCCAGGGCCGGCGCGGCGAGCATGTCGCACAACCGCTCCAGGCCGGCATCGACAGCGGTCGTCGGTAGCTCGAAGAAGTAGTCGGTGTGGCGTTCGCGGGTGCTGGCGTTGGCTTGGCCGCCGTGCTCCATCGTCAGGGGCAGCAGGCTGTCCTGCGCAGTGAAGTGGCGGCTGCCAAGAAACACCAGGTGTTCGAGGAAATGCGCCAGTCCCGGGTACTCCGGAGGCTCGTCGTGGCTGCCGGCGTCGATGCGCAGGGCGGCGCCGCAGCGGTTCAGCCAAGGCGCGTGCAGCAGGGTCACGTGCAGGCCATTGCTCAGGCGCAGGTGCTGCACGTTTGGGCTGGGCATTCAGCGAACCCGGGCGATCAATCGTGAGGTGGCGGCGTTGCGAAAGGTCAGCTCGGCGATGGCTTGCTCGGCCTGCTCGGCCTCATCGCGGGCGGTGAGGATCACGCCGTGATGGGCCGACTTGCTGCACACCGGGTCGGCGTTGCTGGCGTCGCCGGTGAGCAGGAAGGCCTGGCAGCGACAGCCGCCGAAGTCCTTGTGCTTCTCGTCGCAGCTGCGGCAGGGCTCGG
>QFQM01000707.1 GCA_003243255.1 Flavobacterium psychrophilum
ATAACCACCTGCCATCCCGTAGCGACCATATGATCGGTTACGGCATTCCAGCCCTCTTCTGTCCAGGTTCGATTTGGCGCACCAACGTTCGGGTGCACCAGCACGGTTTTGCCCGCATTAAGGTTATGCCTTTTTATGAATGCGTCGACACGGGTCGTATCAAGATGACTTAAATCGATCTTTGGCTGTAAATCGCTTTCTCGCCACTGCGTGCCAAATTCATCCAGAAAAGCCAGGGACATATGTTTTGGCGCCAGGATCTGATCCCATTTATCAAAAATGTGAATCTTATTTTGCATCCCAACTTTTTCTATAAGCTTGCTTTTTCCTTCTGTAATGGAATTCATCGGCCAAAAGTAATCTACTGCCGGACAAGCTGAGGCCATATCCTCAAACAGCTTGTTGGCAATAAGGACAAATTTCTCAGTTGCTTGTTTTTTGAGCGCGGTTAATGCGCCAAGCGTAAAAACAACGTCACCCATTGAGGCCCCAAAACGAAAAATGCGCAGGTTATCAGGGGATAAAAGTGCATCGTTATCACTGAGCTTAAGGCTTTTGGTATTTGCAAAACAGGCGAATTTACCGGTCAGTTGTTCTAACGGCGTCTCTTCCATGCGCGGCAATGTCAAAATAACTTCATTTCCGTTCATCAAAAACATTTCGGTACATAATTCCCCAACCATCTGTCCGGGAAGAGCATTACATCTATCAAGAAAGACCAGAGGAATCGTATTTGGCAGATGTAAAACCTGCAAATCATGCGGATAAGTTATGCCTTTTCTGCCACCCCACACGAGAATTTTATTAAAATGGTTGTTCTCTGGATTTGCGCGGAGTTCGCTAATGAGGTTTTCGATATTCGCCTGGCAATCGCGAATGGAATAATCATTTTTTAAAATGATTAATAATGTATTGCTATCGACAAACTTGCGCGCTGTTTCGATTTCAGGGAAATTGAAAACTACCGTTTTGACATTTGGGTCGGTTTTTAATGGTGATATGGACAACCCATGTTCAGTAAGTAAAGTGTTGTCACATGAATAATATTTGGTGTCGTAAATTTTCCCAAATGAGTAAGTGACGACAGGATTCCACCCTCTGCTTGATATAAGGTTCTCTTTTTTAGTAAATATATTATCTTGTAAATGTTGAGCATACGTAGCGATTGCATTTTGACGTTGCGCAGCAGGTAATGCAAGTAACGTATTACGCGTTATGATAGAAAGAGGATCATCCTAATAAACTCTTAAATGTGTTTTATTTTTTGGATGGCGCGATTGGCTCAGGATCGTGCCAATATCTTCGGCATGTCCGGTGCCAAAATGAAAATA
>QFQM01000151.1 GCA_003243255.1 Flavobacterium psychrophilum
CTTATTTCGGTCGTATTTTCAATGTTCAGGAGATTATTTGCCGGATTAGGGTAGTACTTAAGTGTAGAAAAAACTTTTTTTTCTAAACCAATTATTAAATATACAGTTACGGCAAGGCGTTGACTGCTTTCTATGCCATCAATAGTTTGTGAGGCATAATACGTTGTTCCATCAACAAGGACTGTAGTAAGAGGTAATGGCTGGCTTATTCCATCAGGGAAATCCGGCATCCCTTCACCATCATTATCATACCACTGAATGTTTTCACCTTCTATTTCAAGATCGGCAAGGGTCTGACCATCAAAAAAGGTTTGTTCAGGTTGTCCGGTTGGGGGTAGGGTTGTAGAAAAGTTTATAGTGAGTGTTCCACATCCATACACATCATGTACCAGTACGGTATGGTTACCTAACGAGACATTGTTGAATATATTAGATTCCTGCATTTCACCTTCATCCAGTTGGAATTCATAGAGTCCAGGGCCTTCTACAGTAATGGTTACATCCTGTCCGTTTAGCGTATATCCTGATCCTATTGCAGATGCGGGACCGGATAAAAATACATTAGCAGAGGTTGTATATATACATTCTACTCCTGATACAGCTACTGTAACTTCATATGTACCAGCCATTGTAGCGCTTAGGGTGCTTTGATTACTTCCAATTGGCATTCCTTCATATGTCCATGAAAAATCATAATCTTCATTGTTTAAGCCAGTGTCTAAAATGTATGGTGTTGTGGTTTCAGTGCTATTTAAATCTATGCAAATAAAGCCTGAATCAAGACCAAAATCGTCAGTTATTGCATATACATTCAAATAAAATTGAGCTACCACATAATTGCTGCTGTCTGCAATTTCAGTTACTCTAACATATATAATAGTAGTTGCAGATAAAAATATGTTTGGGTTTGAAATTACATTCATACCCGCATTGGCTTCGGCCAATGTTTCATGATAGGTAACATCAAAGGAATTAGGATTTAGTCCTGATAATACGACTTCATTGTTAAATGTAAGGTCAAAAACACCAACTCCCGGATTGAACTGGCAAGCAGTCAGATCCAACGGAGGATTAATGTTAGGCTGTGCATAAGCCATGGTTCCAAAAAGGAAAATAAGTAGTAGTTTTTTCATAATAGATTAGTTAAGGTTGTAGCTAAAGTATTAAAAAATATATTCAATTGGCTGAAATGTAAATAAATAAGCCCCTGAAAAACTCAGGGGCTTAAAAATATTGGCTTAAAGAAATTTACTCTTTAATAATCTTTACAGTCTTGCCGGCATTACCTGAATTTACAGTTACAAAGTAAATGCCCTTGCTAAGAGAGGTGACATCAACCTGTACTGCATTACTGTTTACAGTTTTTGCAATTACTTTTTGCCCCAATGTATTCACTATAGAAACCGAGTTTATTTCCGTTGTATTTTCAATGTTCAGGATATTGTTTGCCGGGTTGGGGTAATAACGTAATCCGTTAAAAATGAAATCTTCGTTATTTAAGATAAGATTTACCGTTACCGCCAGACGTTGCGTGCTTTCTACACCGTTTATGGTTTGCGATGCATAATAAGTTTCACCGTCAACAAGCACTGTTGTAAGAGGTAATGGTTCGCTTGTTCCGTCAGGGAAAACAGGGCCTTCACCACTGTTGTCATACCATTGAATGTTTTCGCCTTCTACTTCAATATCGGCAAGGGTCTGGCCTTCGTTAAAGGTTTGTTCTGATGCTCCGGTTGGGGCTTCAGGAATGTTACCCACAATCAGGTTAAAGCTGAATTCTTCGTAGCAGCCTGTAGCTGTTTTGATTACGGAAGCATAAAGTGTTTGTTGCGAACTGATAATGTTTGTATATGCCGTAGGGTTAGCAATTGGATTTGTACCATATTCAGCATCTTCCGCTGTTTCATAATAGTAAACGGTGTAATCATCCGTTTCTCCCGTCTGACTAAGGATATCAGCTGTTTGTAGTGTAAGGTCAAAAGTTGCAAAACCATCGTTGTTTTCATCGCTAACAATTAAATCGGAAAGATAAAGAGCTATTGGCAGGCCTTCTCCGGCTTCTACAGAAATTGATTTTGTTTGTGTGCATCCTGTTAAGCCATGAGTTGCTGTTACCGAATATTCACCGGCAATCGTTGGTGAAAGTGAAGATTGCGCTTCTCCCACCAAAGTTATACCATTTAGGGACCATTGATAACTGAACCCTGTGCCCAGGTTAGTAGTTAGGGTTAAGCCTTCAGATGAACAGATGTTATCTCCCTGTGCTAATAAATAAAAGTTTTCAAACGGTCCTACATTTAAACTTCCTGCATTGATAAATACTGCTGAATCGTATATAGCGTCATTCATGTCGGCTATAACTATTTTGATATGATAAGTATGCCCGGATATTACACTGGCAGAGGCGGTCATTGCAACAGTGTCTCCCCTAAAGTTGATTGGAGCAGAGGTTGGTGCCGAAACAGGGTAGTAGTTTCCAAAGAATGTCTGGTTGATGGAAGTACAGGAACTATTGTATAAGTTTGACCGAATCGTTTTTATTGAAACGGGAACTGTAGTGCCGGGTATTGTTGCCATGTTCATATAGTCAGTTCCATCGGTAAGATCTTTGAGTAAAATAACTACTCCATCTCCCCAGTTACATTGAAACTGACCGTATTCATTAGAAGCAAAAATATAGTCTAGGGATATTTGGTTGGTTTGGGGTACAAAATCGAATTCTAATGCCGATGCATTTTTTGAAGTGTAGGTTGTGCTTCCATCATACAGAAAGGTGTTTATGTCAGTGTCTCCAGGCCACTCCTGAGAACCGGTACTGATAGTTCCGGTATTAGGCCCTGCTGCATTAAGCGCATCGCCGCTGGATAGGATAATGCCACTTTCGAAAGGGAAATCGGAATTGTTAGCCTGAAAATAACCAATTCCGTTTACCGAGCTGAAATCAGTACCCGTTTTTGAAGTGATGTTAGATGCCGTGTAACAAGAACCGCTTAACAGTATTTCATTTACCAGTTGTTCGGCTGTGTATTGTGTAGTAACACTAACCTGCGCTGTTGCACAAATTGGAATTGCACTAAAAGCTAATGCGAGTTGTAGTAATTTTTTCATAGTAGATTAGTTTAAGTTGTAGCTAAAATACTAAAAAAAAACAATTTAAATGATTAGTTGTGTGTTATTTACTTCAAATAAACACAATGGTTATAGTAATCGATAATCGCTTTTCCTTTCATTAAAATATCAGCACCTATAATACCGTGAACGGGTTTTGCTTTGTATTGGCGCAAAGCTTCATTTACGTGTGACATGTCGAATATCACAAGCCCAAAGTTTTTATTGCTCCAGCGGCCCAGTTTAAGTTTGTTGTGCATGGAAGTTTGTGTTGCCATGCCTGTTCCGCCGGCACCTGCTGCCTTAGTATCAGAATCATTGGCGGAAAGTTCAAAAAGGGTAATGCCCTCATAACCCACGCAGCTGTTAGAGGCGCCAGTGTCCAGAATAAAGTTTCCGGTAACCCCGTTTATCTTGCCTTTAATAAGCAAATGCTGGGTTTTTGATATTTTGAATTTTATACGGATATAGCCTTTATCTTTTAGTGTGGCATATAGGTTTTCCATTTTTTGGTCTTGCTTTTGGTCAAAAATACTTTAAAATATGATAATAGTAAGGCAAAAGACAGGCCAACTTTGTAAGTTTGCAGTCGAAAATTGCAACTATGATACTTACCGATACCCATACTCATTTATACAGCGAAGAATTTGCCGAAGACCGTGACGCTATGATGCAGCGTGCTTTTGATGCCGGAGTGAAACGCCTTTTTGTACCCTCTATCGATTCGTCGTATACACAGCAAATGTATGATCTGGAAAAGCAATACCCCGAAAATGTATTCCTGATGATGGGGCTGCACCCCACTTATGTAAAAGAGAATTACCTGGAAGAACTGGCACATGTTGAGCAAGAACTGGCTTCCCGAAAATTTGTAGCGGTGGGCGAGATCGGTATCGATCTGTATTGGGATAAAATCCGCCTCACAGAGCAACAGCATGCATTTAAACACCAGATTCAGCTGGCTAAAAAGTACGGACTTGCTATTAATATCCACTGCCGTGATGCTTTTGATGAGGTTTTTGAGGTGCTGGAAAGCGAAAAAGGTGACGATTTGTATGGAATCTTTCACTGCTTTACCGGTGATTTTGAGCAGGCACAAAAAGCAATTTCCTACAATATGAAATTGGGTATAGGAGGCGTGGCAACTTTTAAGAATGGAAAAATCGATCAGTTTCTAGCTGATATCGACCTGAAACATATTGTTTTAGAGACTGATGCGCCATACCTTTCACCGGTACCACACAGGGGTAAAAGAAATGAAAGCAGTTATACGCTGCTTGTGGCTCAAAAACTGGCTGAGATTTATGGTAAGACTGTTGCCGAAATAGCCGAAATCACAACTCAGAATTCTAAGGAGATTTACGGGATTTAAAAAAGATTTAAAGCGAAAGTCATAATTTTTTTGTTCTTTTGTGAATTGTTTTAACCATAAAGAAGTACATGTCTAAATTTGACCATATAAGGCCTTTTTATGATAGTGAGGTAAACGATGCTATATGCAGCGTGGTACAGCACCCAATGATGAAAGCGCTAATGAGTTTCACATTTCCGGATGTGGAAGAGGAGGTATGGGCTAATCAGCTAAGGAAAACACACTCAAAGCGTGATTTCCAGATTAATTTTATATACAATGCTATTCAGCAGGTACTGCAGAAAAGCTCTGACGGGCTTACTACTTCGGGCTTCGAGAAATTAGATAAGCATACACCATACCTGTTTATTTCAAACCACAGGGATATCATTTTAGATACATCGCTAATAAACGTTTCCTTATACGACCACGGACTTATCATGACGGCTTCGGCTATTGGTGATAACCTGGTTCAAAAAGCATTCCTTCATACACTGTCGCGCCTAAACAGGAATTTTCTTGTACAGCGCAGCCTAAGCCCAAGAGAATTACTGCAAAGCTCTAAGCTGATGTCAGAGTACATCTGCCAGTTGCTGACGCGCGAGAACCGTTCGGTTTGGATAGCTCAGCGAGAAGGCCGTACTAAAGACGGTAATGATATGACCCAACAGGGCGTGCTTAAAATGCTGGCAATGGGATCGGATGAAGAAAACCTGATGGACTACTTCAAAAAGATAAAAATCGTTCCGGTTTCAATTTCTTATGAGTACGATCCTACCGATATGCTAAAGATGCCACGCCTTATAGCGGAAGCAAATGATGAGGTATACATCAAGGAGAAGAATGAGGATTTCACAACACTTATAAGTGGTATTATGGGGCAGAAGAAACGCATTCATATCCATGTAGGTGATATCCTTGAAAAGGAACTTGATGTTATCAAAGAAGAAAACGACAATCAAAACAAACAGATACAGGCCCTTGCACAGGTTATAGATGATTCTATACTTACTACATACAAGCTTTGGCCTACCAATTATATTGCCTACGACCTGCTTAATGAAACCAACCGTTTCGAAAGCAAATACACCGAGAAAGAGAAGAACCTTTTTGAAAGAAGGCTAGAAATGCGCATAGATATAGAAAACAAGGTGATGAGAGAAGGTTTCCTTGCTATGTATGCCAATCCGGTGGTCAATAAAATGAAATACGAGAATGCAGTCTAAGCCTACTATTTTACTGGTATATACAGGAGGAACCATCGGGATGGTAAAAAACCATGAAACCGGTGCCCTGAAAGTTTTCGATTTTAAGAAACTTCTGCAACGCATACCGGAACTTAAATTGCTTGATTGCGATATTGAGACCATCTCTTTTGAAAATCCCATTGACTCGTCTAACATGGATGCATCTAAGTGGGTTAAGATAGCTACCATTGTAGAAGAGAATTACGATAAGTTTGATGGCTTTGTTATCCTCCACGGATCAGATACCATGTCATATTCGGCATCGGCTTTGAGTTTTATGCTCGAGAACCTTAAGAAACCGGTGGTATTTACAGGTTCGCAATTGCCTATAGGTGATTTGCGTACCGATGCCAAAGAGAACCTTATTACAGCGATACAAATCGCTTCACTACGACACAAACACCTGCCTGTTATTCAGGAAGTATGTCTTTACTTTGAATATAAATTATACCGTGGTAACCGCACCACAAAAATAAGTGCGGAGCATTTTAATGCTTTTACATCACCTAACTATCCTGCATTGGCAGAGTCTGGTGTACATCTTAAAGTCAGCAATGATCTTTTATGGCCTGTATCGGCAGATAACGACCTTAGGGTTAGCCGACAGATGGACGCTAATGTGGTAATAGTAAAGATGTTTCCTGGTATCAGTGAGGCAGTATTGTCTGCGATAGTAAGCATACCCGGATTAAAAGGAATGGTGCTGGAAACCTATGGCAGCGGTAATGCTCCATCAGAAGACTGGTTCATCAACATACTTCAAAAAGCCATCAATAACGGACTGCATGTAGTGAATGTAACGCAATGTTCGGGTGGTAGTGTAAATATGGGGCATTATGAAACGAGTACTATGCTTAAAAAGTTAGGGGTAATATCCGGTGAAGATATCACTACCGAAGCTGCGATTACAAAAATGATGTACCTGTTAGGCCAGGAGGTAGCACATGAAGAATTCAAGGCTGTTTTTGAAACCTCACTGCGTGGCGAATTGTCGTAAATAATCACAAAGAAAAAATATTACACTATTCCTTTCCTGAAAGCGTTAGGCGTAAAACCCGTATTCTTTTTAAAGAACAGGTTAAAGTTGGGCTGGTCTGAAAATCCAACAGCATAGCTTATCTGTTCTAATGACCAGCTTGTTTGTAAAAGCAGTGCCTTACATTCATCAAGGAGCCGCCCTTTAATATGAGTGCTTACGTTTTGGCCTGTCCGTTTTTTTAGGATCCGGTTAAGATAGTTGGGGTGCAGTTGCATAGAATCTGCAAATTCCTGAGCAGTTCTTATCTTGATTGGCTTTTCATAATTAATATTTGATACCTCTTCTTCAAGTAATCCAAAAAAGCGATGCACATGGTCATAATCTTCAGTCGTGTTTTCCGGAACGACTACATTTGACATCCTTGCGCTGTCTATCATCAATAATTGTATGTACGCCTGAATTGCTTCACTTCCCAATTCATTGTCCTGCTCATTATACATGCTTTCCCACAGTCTTTTGAAGCCCGGAAGATCATTATCTCCTACACAAATCACACTTTTAGATTTATCATTAAAGAGCGAAAGCCTTTCTATCGTCGCTTTCAGCATCGGATGATGGTTTATGAAATCCTTTTTGAACAAAAGGTAATAACCTGCCGATTCTCCCGCGGTTTTCTGCCATGAAATAATATCGTTGGGATGAATAAAGATCATCGTTGGCTTATCGATAAGGTATTTATTTAAGCCTAAAGTAAAAATTCCGTCGCCTCCGGTAATCATAAGGATTTTATAAAAATCCCTCCTGTTTGCAGAGAGGTAATTTCTGCAATCTTCGATTTCACGATTAAATACCTTGATTTGTTTAGGGTCATGCGACTCCCTGTAAATAGGAGTTAGTTCAGGAAAGCTCCGTAGCAGGTCTATTTCTTTAAGGTCTAAACTGGTTTTCATGGGATGATTATTCAAATCGAACCATAAAAGTAGGAAAATAAACTAAAGGTTTGATTTTCATAAAAGCAGACTTTTTTTTCCTATAAAGAAGCTTCTGAATCTGCCGCAACTTTGTCATATCAAAATGAAACAACAAAATAACTTTTAAAGATAAATATTATGGAAATCAATCTAAATGAATCAAGACAGGTTGTACAGCAGGCAAGAGCCAAAGCCATACAACTTAATGTAAATGCAAACATTGCCGTACTGGATACCGCAGGACATCTGAAAGCCTTTGAAAGAATGGACGATGCATTTTTAGGGTCAATGGACATCGCTATTAAAAAGGCAAAAACTGCCAGTCTTTTCAGGACAAGCAGCGCAAACGTAGGGGAATACCTTAAACCGGAAGCAGGTACTTATGGAATGACAGCTACTAACGATGGGCTGGTAGGTTTTGCCGGAGGGCTACCGATCCTTAAAAACAATGAGATCATCGGATATATCGGGATTTCGGGAGGAGCAGTTCAGGAGGATCTTCAAATTGCTACTGCCGGAGCAGAAATTTTAAATCAAAACTAATAATCATTAAAAATAATCTATCCACAAACTTTAAAACTTTAAAACAATGAAAACTAAAACAATTTTAATTACAGGCGCAGGTTCAGGATTTGGAAAAGGAGCTGCATTAGGAATGGCTAAAAACGGACATAATATTATTGCTACAGTGCATGTTTCATCACAGGTGACACCACTTCGCGAAGAAGTAGCTGCCCTGGGCTTATCTGATAAAATCAGGGTAGAACGTTTAGATCTTACCGACCAGTATGACATTAAACAGGCACTAAAATGGGATTTTGATATCCTTTGGAACAATGCCGGAATGGGTGAGGCCGGACCGGTTTGGGAAATCCCTGTAGACCTTGTCAGAAAGAACTTTGAAGTGAATGTATTCCTGCCGTTGGTTCTTACACAAGGTGTAGTTCAAAAATGGGTGAGAGAAGGCAAAAAAGGAAAAGTGGTATTCACTTCTTCAATGGGAGGTTTGTTTACACCGGCTAACTGGGGTACTTATGTGTCAACCAAACACGCCCTTGAATCTCTGGCCGAAGCTATGCAGCAGGAGCTGGAAGCATACGGAATCAAAGTTCAGACAATCAACCCCGGAGCCTATTATACAGGTTACAACGAAACAATGGCTGATAATCCGTTCCGTTGGCTGGATGATGAGGTGAACTTCACCAAAAGGGCTGACCTTCGTAAAGGATTTGATGATTTCTTCGCTACTCCTGAAGGAAAAATGGATTCGACTGAAATGATTGACCGAATGATCGAAATCGTGCCATCTGATGGAGGGAAATTCAGGAATGTAGTTCCTAAAGTGGTTGAGGATATGCTGAAAGATCACCAGTTGAAAGCATGGGAAAATACCATCTAATTCCCCTGTATTAAAAAAAACAAGCCTGAATCTTCAGGCTTGTTTTTTTTAGTATCAAAGCTCATTGTTTTATGAAATTATGACTGAGAAACAGGTAAACACTTTTCAACATGGCGAAATATTGTAATTAAATTTTTATATCCGCTCAGAAAGCCTATTTTTGCCCGCAACTTAGAGAGGTGGCCGAGTGGTCGAAGGCGCACGCCTGGAAAGTGTGTATGCTCCAAAAGGGCATCGAGGGTTCGAATCCCTTCCTCTCTGCTGAATACCAAGAGCCATGCTGACATTTCAGCATGGCTTTTTTATTTGGTACAACATAGGTACAACATTATTTAATGTTCATTACCAGACGTTGACTTATACATCTATACAATTGTTAGTAGCAATATATTTTTGCTACTCATCATATATTTTTTCCCGCCATTTAAATAAAAGTAGTTTTTTTCAATCAGCTTGACGACTCAAGCTAGTATTGAAAGTAGGACGTTGCAACATAGATGTGCAATTCCGGATTGCAATAAAAATAAGGGGTGTAAGAATGCTAAACTGCGTCACGTACTACGAAGAACTATATAACTGTGACGAAAGGCAGCCGTGTGTTGACAAGCTGCTGGATGCCGAAGCGGCAGCAAAATTTATGGATTTTGCGCCGAAGACTTTAGCCAACTGGCTTTCCCTTGGTTTTCCCGTTTTGCCCTACGAAAAGAAAGGCGGGAAAACATTTTACTGGCTTTCGGAAATCGAGAAGTTCCTCAATGCACACTGTATTGCCGGAGGCATTGAATATGGCCCCGTCATTGGCAGAAAGAAAACCGCCAAGTATATGGGTATATCTGCGGGAACGCTTGCCGTGCGCCATTCCATGAACAAGTTTTACCTGAAACCTATCATCATAGGCAGGCAGACAATCAGGTATCGCATTTCCGTTATCGACAGGGAGCAGGCTTTGGCAATGATGCCCTGACGGAAACTTATTCCTAGCTAAAACTTCCACATCGTAAAACTTTAGAAAGGTCTTTCTATGAACATAGAACAAGCCAACGGCATAGCTTTGTCTGAAATCCTGCAAAAGATCGGCTATAGCCCAGCCAAGCAGAGAGGCGCGGATATCTGGTATCTCTCCCCGCTTAGAAATGAAAAGACGCCGAGTTTCAAAATAGAAGCCATTAAAAACGTCTGGTTTGACTTCGGCATCATGCGGGGCGGCGATGTTGTCAGCTTCGCCCGCTTCTATCTCGAAAGCCAAGGTGAAGACCATACGACCGTAGATGCGCTTCGCTGGCTTAGAAACATGATGATTTCCCCTTCCGTGAACTACAAAAAGGCTGTCGCCAAGGCAGAACATTCCGTTCCTGCACTTGTGTTGCAGTCGGTTCGTAACCTTCAG
>QFQM01000007.1 GCA_003243255.1 Flavobacterium psychrophilum
TAATCACGTTCATGTTGTACATGTACTGTGTGTAGTGAGGGTCTTGCTGGGCGTTAGCGTCAGCAAGTCCGCCTAGAGCTAATAATGCTGCAAGGTATAATTTCTTCATTCGTTAGTTTTGTTAGTTTAGTTAATAGGGTGCATTCTAAGACATATGTTGCTGCTGTCTTCAGTATATCAGGCAGCAGCAACATAATGTTTAGACTTGTATCTGTCGATAAGGTTTAACGGATAGTTAAATTTTAACTAATTCTAAATTACTGACAGTATATGCCTTACAAATTTAGAGTGATGTAATGTAGTCGTACAGCGAGGTGTTTTCAGGCACGGCTAATTTTGAAGCTATCCGCTCTTTACGTTTACGGCACGCCTCAGGGGTAATGTTAAGCATAGAGGCAATTTCCTTTGTGCTTAAGTTCATGTAAATATACGAGAGGAAACGAATGTCGTTTGCAGTAAGCGATGGGTGTAATACCTTAAGCTTGTTTATAAAACTTTGATTTACTTCCTCAAAATGGGTAATAAAGCTATCCCATTCCTTATCGGCTTTCAGGTGACCTTCAAGGCTTTTTAGCTGTGTTGCCAGCAATTTGTTTTTTGCCATTTCAGGCGATTGTGATAGTGTCGAGATTACTTCTTCTATAAGCTGGTTCCTGCCTGAAAGGTATAATGCTTTAGCAGAAAGTTTTCGGTTACGCGCTTCCAGCTCGTTCTTAAGCCGTTCTTCTTCAAGTAATGCGGCCGTTTCTTTTTCGCGGTGCTCGTTCTTTTCTTTTTCGAGTTCCAGCGCAATTACCTGCTCGTTGTGTTCGGCAATAAGCTTATTTCTTTTAAGGCGGGCGTTTATGTTTCTTAATGATAGTGAAATAATAATTACAATAGCAACTATAAAACCGATGATGTAATAGAACCTCTTTCGTTCGTCGCCCAGTTTTTCGTCGTTTATTCTTATTTGGTTGCGGTATTCCTGAATTTCGAATTTTACCCTGTCATTCTCATACAGCCTTCCGTTCTTTATATTGTTCAGGTCGGCTTCCGCTTTTATTACAGAATCTTTGTATTGCAGTGCCAGTTCGTAGCGTTTTGTTTTGGCATGGGTCTGCGAAAGAAATTCGAAAATCGTTTTTTTAGTTTCAGGACTTTTAGTAACAGAAAGCAGTTTTTTCAGGTCGGTTTCCGCTAACGCAAAATTACCTTCTTTAATGTAAGCTTCTATAATAACCAGCTGCAGCTGAACACCAATGTTGTTAAAGTCTTTGTTGGGCAGGATTTTGTAAAGCTCCTGTGCTTTTAATCTTGCTTTTGCAGCGTTTCCTGAAATCAGTTCGTTCTGTACCAGGGTAACCTGGCTCATTGCATAAAAGTTGGGATCCTTTTTCAGATAGGGCATCGATTCCAGCAAATACTTCTTTGCTCTTACCGCATCGTTGGATGCATTATACGCACTGCCCAGGTTCATGGCATATAGCCCTATTTTTATGCTGTCTTTGTTTTCGATAGCAATATCATAAGCTTTCTTAAAATATTCGCGGGCCTTTTCGTGATTGTCTTCTTTAGAGTATAAGATAGCGATGTTGTTTAGCACTACCATCTCTGACCTTGAATCTAAATGTTTCAGGGCAATATTATAGCTCTCAAGATAGTAATCCAGTGCTTCGCCATAGTCCAGCATCGAAAAGTAATTGGCGCCTATATTATTAGTTGCCAGAAATTGCTGGTAATACCAGTGATTCTTTTCGGCAATGCTGCGGGCTTCGGTAAGCAGCTCAAGCGATTTAATGTGATCCTTTCTCCACATGGCATCAATCCCTTTTTTTACGAGCGAGTCGCAATGCTCAAGGGACTGCCCTTTTGCGGGCAGGCATAAAAACAACAGCAGTAGTGTATATATGGCAGCAGTGTGTTGCCATTTTAAAATTGTTTTCATCTGGGTTGGATTCGTAAAGCCAAAGATAGCTAATATGAAGGCAAATAAAAAAGCTCCTTATTGGTATAAGGAGCTTTTATGAATTTGTATAAAATTATGCCTTTTTGCCAGAAGCTTCAAGGTTACGCTCAATCTTGTGTCCGGGACGAGACCATTTTGGTTTTTCGCCAAGCGGAGCATATTCAGAGTCTTCTGCCTCAACTGTTTTAGGCTGAGATATCTTTGTAAATGGCTTTTGTGGCGTAAGGCCAAGCATTTCGAACATTTTCATGTCTTCGTTTACATCCGGGTTAGGGGTAGTAAGCAGCTTGTCTCCTGCAAAAATCGAGTTAGCACCCGCAAAGAAACACATTGCCTGGCCTTCGCGGCTCATTTGTGTGCGTCCTGCCGATAGCCTTACCTGAGTATCCGGCATTACAATACGGGTAGTAGCTACCATACGTATCATTTCCCAAATCTCAACAGGCTTTTCGTTTTCCATCGGAGTACCCTCAACAGCTACAAGCGCATTGATAGGCACCGACTCCGGCTGAGGGTTAAGAGAAGCAAGCGCTACAAGCATTCCTGCTCTGTCTTCTACGCTTTCTCCCATACCTATAATTCCGCCGCTACATACAGTAACGTTCGTTTTTCTTACGTTATCAATAGTCTGAAGGCGGTCTTCATAGCCACGTGTAGAGATAACCTCTTTATAGTATTCTTCAGAAGTATCAAGGTTGTGGTTGTAAGCATAAAGTCCTGCTTCGGCAAGGCGTTTTGCCTGATTTTCGGTAAGCATACCCAGCGTACAGCAAACTTCCATGTCCAGTTTGTTGATGGTTCTTACCATCTCCAGTACCTGGTCAAATTCCGGCCCGTCTTTTACGTTTCTCCATGCAGCACCCATACATACACGTGATGATCCGCTTGCTTTGGCACGCAATGCCTGTGCTTTTACCTGCTGAACACCCATAAGGTCGTTGCCTTCTACGCCTGTATGATAACGGGCTGCCTGTGGGCAGTAACCGCAATCTTCAGGGCATCCGCCGGTTTTTATCGATAGTAATGTTGAAACCTGTACCACGTTAGGGTCATGGTTTACCCTGTGTACCGATGCTGCTTCATATAGAAGGTCCATCATCGGTTTATTATATAAGGCTATAATTTCTTCTTTAGTCCAGTCGTGCCTTTTTGTATTCATATTGGTAAATTAAATTGCTCCAAAAGTAGCAAATTCCTGTTATGTACAGAAATATCTATAGAAGATTAATGCTGGTTGTGCGCAACGTCATCTACCTTGTTGATTTTTTCTACTTTATCTTTCCAGTATTGCATCAGGGCAAAAGATACAATCATCGATGCTGCAAAACCTTCAATGGTTAGTGCCGAAACAAACTGGTACAATGATGGCTCACCTCCGCCAAAAATATAGGCAGCAGCATAGTTTTGCAGGTATTCGTTAGCACCACCGTGGCTCGCGCCTTTGTATTCAACATAGCAATAAAACTGAAGATACCCAGTGCAAGGCTCACAAGCGCTGTAAATATACCCGCTGTAAGATTGGTAAAGTAACCATATATATGATCCTGATAATTTGATTTTATGGTCTTGTTTACACCCCAAATTACAAATATGAAGTTGACCAGCCTAAGGTATATCTGGTTTGATAGTCCTACCATCTCCATCAGCAGGAAAAAAAGTGCGATTCCCACAAAAATTAAAAAGCCGTTAAGTGCTACTCTTGAAAAGTTCATAGTTTTTGTTTTTTTGGTTCGTATACAGTTAACTTATTGGCCCGTAAAGGCCTAAAAAACACATTTGATGAACTATGAAGTTACCCGATGTATTTATACCCGAATTTAGGCATAAAACAGCAGAACTGAATGAAGATTAATAAATATTTAATAAAACAATTATGATAAAATTATGATATGGCTTTATCTGTTGGGTTTTATTTAATTTCCGGCAAAAGTATCCAGTCACAATGGAAGAAATAATCCCATTTTGCAGCGGCAAGGTCTACAGTCGGATCAATAAGGGTAACATATTGGCTATTGTTTATATTCACACGGGTATCGGCATAAACAGCCACGTCATTACCCTGCGCAGCAAAGTGCTTATGGATGTACTGCGCCGTTTGCCATATCATGTCGGGTTTGGTTTCCATACTGTTTATCTGCTTTTGGGTAAACTCTCCATGCAGGTCGAAATGCAGTTTCCTGCCCGTTTTTTTGTCAATAACTTTAAATGAGGTCCCTCCGCCACGGCTGCGAAGCATCATGCGCCAGCTCAGGCGGTGGCCTTCTTCGGTAAGCAATACATCACCTTTAATAAGGTAATGGCGTAACGGAAGCAATAACTGTATAATCATGTACGGAATAAAGAAGTATAGCAGTATTTTTCGGCCTTCATCGGCAGGCTGCCCAGCATCTTCGGCAAAAGGTTTCTTTTTAAAGAACATTCTCCTGATACTGTCCGGAGGATAAAAGAAAACCGCAAAGCTAAGGGCGAAGAACGGGAAGATGCCTATTTGTAACGTAATTGAATTAAAGATGTGAAAAATAAGCGACGCAACGAAAGCAATAGTACGCGTACGCTTAAAAAGCATCAGCGGAACAACTGAAAGGTCGAACACCATACCTGCATAAGTGATAAAAAGGTAGAACCACTTTTGTGTCATAATCTCATGCAGCGTAGGGTTGCTTACCGATTGGCTCATTAAGTTGTGCACAAACGTACCGTTTAACCATCCGGGGTAGAATTTGGCCAGCGTTGCATAAAAATATACTATGGTCACCTGCAGGATCATTACCCACGAACACCAGGCAGGCATGGTAAGTTTTCTGATCGATGGGTTTTGCTTAGCGTCTACAGAAGCATAACGGTTTGCCGGAAGGAAAAGCATCATTAGGCACACCAACAACAACAGGTAGTAGTGGTTGTTGTAAGAGGTTTTCTGCATAAAGTAGGCACCGGCCCAAAGCAGGGTGTAGAGCCCTAGTGTCCATCGGTATTTGTAGCCTATCATTACAAGCAGCCCGAGAATACCCATAGCAGCAAAGTAAAAATACATGCCATAGCCCGGAAGCGGTTGCAGCCACTCCATACCAATATGTGAGAAAGTGTAAGTTGGGTCAACAAGATTGCTCTTAACCCAGCCGGTAGCAATCGCGCCGAAGGTTTCGCATGCCAGCAGGAAACCTAAAAAGATCCTGAAAATAATTAACGGGGCGTTATCTATTTGAAGGAACAGGCGCTGTTTCATAGGCTGTGATTTTCAAACCAGGCAATGGTGTCGAGCCTGTCTTTTTCTATCTGTTGTTTCAATAAATCAAACGATTCAAATTTAACCTCGTCGCGCAGCCTGTGGTGAAAGTTCACTTTTACAGGTTTGCCATATAGGTCTTCGTTAAAGTTGAGGTAGTGCACCTCTATAGTAGTTCCTATGCCGTTTACAGTAGGGCGGGTGCCAATGTTCATCATGCCGTGAACGGTTTTGCCGTTTATCTCTGATGAAACTACATAAACGCCGTTGGCAGGGATAAGCTTGTAGCTTTCGGTAGGTTGGATGTTAGCCGTAGGGAAACCTATAGTGCGCCCCAGCTGTTTGCCTTCTACCACGGTTCCGTTTATGAAATACGGATAGCCCAAAAAGTTGTTGGCAACATCAATATGTCCCTCGTTCAGGGCATGGCGAATTTTGGTAGAGCTTACCGAAACCTCGTCTATGGCAAGTGCTGATATTTTCTCGACTTCAAAGCCATATTCTTCCCCAAATCGGATGAGGTCGTCAATATTTGCGGTACGGTTACGTCCAAAACGGTGGTCGTGGCCTATGATTATTTTGGCAATATTGAGTCCTTCAACCAATACATCCCTAACAAATTCTTCGGCAGTCAGCCTTGAAAAGGCCATGTCAAACGGATGGATTATAAGGTTGTCGATGCCTTGTTTTTCAAGGAGGGCTGCCTTTTCGTCCATGGTGTTGAGTAACTTCAGGTCGCTGTTTTGCTGCAAAACCATTCGCGGATGCGGGAAAAACGTAAGCACAACGCTCTCACAGCCTGATTGTTTGCTGCTGTTGGTTAGTTTTTCCAGTATGCTTTTGTGGCCTTTGTGCACGCCGTCAAAAGTACCCAGGGTAACGATGGTCTTGGTAGTTGGGGTAAACTCCTGTATTGAATTGAAAATTTTCAAACCGCTCTAATATGTTCCGCAAATTTAACTATCTGGATTCAATTAAATTACTTCGTTATGGATTTTTTTGGTTGATGGTTGTCAGAAGTCGGAGGTCGGAGGTCGGATGATGTGTTGCTGGCGCGAGCGTCACGCTCGTGTCCATCTAGAAAGTTAAGTTATATAAAACCGTAAAGCTAGTTCAGTGAGATTTTATCGATTTATTTTTGCGTTTCATCGATTTTTAAGTAAGAATTGACTTTCATTTTTTTTTTTGAGTTATGATGTAATAGATTATCTTAATTACAAAAAAGTTAACTACGCATCAACCTACAAGGCTAATGATAATATCCCCGGAGTTTTTAATGTAAGGATTTATCCTACTACAATTCTGTACGATAAAAATGGAAACCTTATCAGGAGAGATGAGGGGTATCGTAAGGGAGGGGCTAATTCTTTACGTAGGATGATAAAAAAGGCTTTAAAATAAAGCTTAAGTTAACTATGTTCTGGTAATGAGCAAACCCTTATCCGTACATGTCTTCAATCTTTTTTAGATTGTCAAGGTCTGACAAATCCCAATACCACCATTTGAAAGGATCATTTTTTTCAGTGTTGAATCTCCTCTGATAAGCTACTTTGAACAAATTAAGGAACACTATCAATGCTTTCTCTAATTCAGGTTCTGGCAAGTCATTTATCTTTTTGAGCTTATAATCCTCAACCCCTTTACGAAGTAAAACACAGGGTGTGTAGGTTGGCCTTAACAGGCTATTCCGGAGGGCAATTTCTATATCATTATTATCCGGTTTTGACTGCATAATAAGAAATCTTATCTCTGTAAGGTATCCTCTCTTCTGCTCTGTGTCAAATTCATTAAACAGACTGATTAGCGGTTCAGTAGTAATTAAGTCCTGCCCAAATGTATTGATTAGTAGTGTTTCTTTTATGCTTAACATTTGGTGAGTTTGTTGTTTTACAGTTAGCGGGTCTTTTTATGTGTATCAAAAGATCAAATAATCGAATTATCTAACGATCCAACAATCTAATCTATCTCACCACAACATCAACCGTCCTCGTAGCCTGACCATCTACCAGTTGCGGTATCTCGATATGTAGCATATTGTCTTTGTAGGTAAGGATGCCTTCTTCAATTTTATACACACCGGCTTTACCACGGCAAAAACACGCAATGTTCAATACCATTTTTGTTTTTTGGATGGCAGTGCCTGTAAGATTGAGGTCTTTTGTTGTATCGTCAATCTCAAACGCAAGGGTTTCGCTGTAACCGGCATCGACAAGATTGGCATCGGTAATTTTCTTATGCGTGTATTTCAGTACTGTTTTGCCGGGAGCATCTATGATATTAAAATAGTTATGGCCGGTGTCATCAGTTTTTACCACCAGGCTTTTGTCTTTGAGTATTTCAAACCTGCAATCGGTCTGTACAGGGCAGGGTGAAGTTACCTGAGTCTGTTTTGATGATGCGGCAACAGTTTCGTTTGCGGATTTACAGCAAACCAAAAATAATGAGGCTATTAGGAGCAAACTTATATTTTTCATAACGGAAAGGTACGAAAATTCGCTGAAAACGAAAAATTTATAAGTAATAATGGTATAATGATAACTATATCACAATGTTAAAATGTTGTTATGTTTGGTAAATTATTATCTTCGTGCATCGGAAAATAAAATTTTTATGAAAAAACATTTACTTATGGTATTGGTGTCACTTGTGTTTATGGGTGGTGCCTGTGCTCAAAATACCGTTTGGAACAAAACGGAGGGTAAGAATATCTCTCAGTCGGAGCTGCTTGACAGGGCTTCTGTTCCATCGGAGTATCATTTATACCAAATAAACCTGACAGCCCTGAAAGCGCAGCTTGCCAATGCGCCTTTAAGAGGCGGAAAGATGGCTTCAGGTGTAATTGTACAATTTCCTGATGGGAACGGTGTGCTGAAAAACTTTAAGATGTATGAAGCTCCCGTAATGCAGCCGGGACTGGCAGCGAAATACCCCGATTCTAAATCGTATGTAGGGCAGGGGGTAGACAACCCTACTGAGGTTATCCGCCTGAGTATTACCGGTTACGGACTGCATACTATGCTTTCTACTGATGAAGGTGCTGCTTATACCGATCCTTACACTAAAGACGGACTCACGAGCATATCGTATAAAAGAGCATCGGTTGAACCAAGGACTTTCCGTTGTGGTGTTACTGAAACGTCTCCTAAGAATAAGAATAAGAATAAAGAGTCTGAACTGGCTCCATTGAGTGTTACGGCAACCGATGGCCAGATGCGCACATACAGGCTGGCAATGTCGTGTACTATAGAGTATGCTGCTTTCCATATCCAGCAGGCAGGGCTTACCAGTGGTACGCTTGCGCAACAAACGGCAGCGGTGCTTGATGCTATGGTAGTGACCGTTACCAGAGTAAATAGTGTTTATGAGAGGGATTTTGCTGTAACACTACAACTTATTGATAATAACGACGAACTGATATTCATCACTTCAGATAATTATGATAATGACAATAATAATAACGCACTGCTTAACCAGAGCCAGGGCGTTATCGACGGGATTGTAGGTTTTGACAGCTATGATATTGGCCACGTGGTAAGTACTGGTGGAGGCGGTGTGGCGCAGTTATGGTCGCCATGTTCTAACAGTAAGGCACGAGGTATTACCGGTTTGTATGCTCCTGTAGGCGATCCGTATGATATTGACTTTGTTGCCCACGAAATGGGACACCAGTTTGGCGGTAACCATACCTTTAATAATGCATGTGACGGAAACGTTAATGAGGACACGGCATATGAAACCGGTAGCGGAAGCACCATTATGGCTTATGCGGGAGTGTGTTTTCCAAGTGTGCAAAATCATTCGGATGCCTATTTTCACAGGATCAGCGTTGAGGAAATAACCGATTTTATTAAGAACTGGGGCGATTGCTCAATAAATACCGATACGGGTAATAATGCTCCGGTGGTAGATGCAGGTCCTGATTATACAATTCCTATGGGTACGGCTTTCATACTGAAAGCTATCGGTACAGATGCCGATAACGATGCCCTGACATACTGTTGGGAACAGATGGATCTTGAAATGACAGTTCAGCCTCCAATGTCTGATGCGACAGAAGGGCCTAACTTCCGTTCGAGAACGCCAATAACTTCTCCGGAACGTTATATGCCGGAACTGAGTTCGGTACTTGCCAATAATCTTTACCCAATGTGGGAGGTGATTTCTGATGTTGCCCGTACCTACAACTTTGTGGTAACGGCAAGAGATAACAATGTTGCCGGAGGACAAACATCTTATGACGATATGCAGGTAACGGTATCTGGAGATGCAGGGCCATTTTTAGTAGCTTCACCTAATACCAATGTTTCATGGCAGGCAGGTAGCAACCAGACAGTAACCTGGGATGTAGCCGGGACTGCTGCTAATGGTGTTAACGCTGCGTATGTAGACATCCTTATGTCGAATAACGGAGGGCAAACCTATCCGGTTGTGCTGGCGTCAAAAGTGCCAAATGACGGAAGTGAAATCATTACTGTTCCGGTTGGGAACGGCAGCAATAAAAGAATTATGGTGAGAGGGCATGAGCATATTTTCTACGACCTTTCAGATTCTAACTTTACGGTAACTTCTGCATCTTCTACTATGGCTATAAGTGTTGTTGGCGATCAGAATAAGTCGGCCTGTAAAGACGGAGAAGCGACTTACAACCTGTCTTACCAGGCATTATCAGGATTTACAGCGCAAACCACATTATCGGTTACAGGAAATCCATCGGGTTCTGTAGTGAGCTTTAATCCTGCTACAATTTCGGCTACAGGAAATGTCGAGCTTACAGTGTCTATACCGCAAGCGGTTGTTGCAGGTTTTTACCCTTTGACGGTTACAGCAACATCAGGTTCGGTTACTAAAACTGTAAACCTTTATCTCGAAGTAATCGATACGAACTTTGGTACAGTTACCCTTACTGCTCCGGCTAATAATGCAGAGAACCTGATCAATACTGTTAACTTCCAGTGGGCTGCTGTTGCGGGAGCAACATCATACGAAATAGAAGTTGCAACTGATGCAGACTTTGAAACAGTTGTTATTGATGAGGTTACAACTGCCAATAATTTTGCCGCTGCTCTTAATAATAATACCGGTTATTTCTGGAGGGTAAAACCGTTTAGTACAGCCTGTTCAGGAGCTACAAGTGCTGTTTATTCTTTCAGTACAGGGATTACCGAATGTAATAATGTTGTGTCGGCTAATGTACCTGTAACTGTGCCTGAAGCAGGAACTGTAACTTCTACATTGTCGGCAACAGGAACTGATGCTATCAGCAAAGTGACGGTAAGCCTAAAAATAAACCATACCTGGGTAAATGACCTTACGGTAAGACTTAGTAGCCCGCAGGGAACCCAGATAACGCTTTTCGAGAATGTATGCGAAGGAGATTTTGATAATGTAGAAGCTACATTTGACGATTCCGGCAATGCTCTTGTTTGCGGGACGAATCCTGTTGTGAGTGGAATAATAACCCCTCAGCAGGCGCTAAGTACTTTTAACGGGGAATCGCAGGAAGGAACATGGACGCTTACCATAAATGATGGTATAGCGCCTGATGGTGGAGAGTTAGTGAGCTGGAGCCTAAACATATGTACTACTGAAGAACCTCCGGTTTCAGGGGTTGCTGACAATACTTTCGCAGGTTTATCGGTAACACCTAACCCTAACAGGGGTAATTTTATGGTCCGATTCAATTCGGCTACAGGGAATGATATTAAAATATCGGTATTTGATATCAGAGGCAGGCAGTTGTTTGCCGATGCATATGCCAATACAGGCCTTATTGAGCAACCCGTATCGCTGAGCAATGCAGCAGCAGGAATTTATCTGGTAAATATTCAGGATGGCGACAGTACGGTCACCAAAAAGATAATTATAGAATAATAAAAGGGACGCGAAAGCGTCCCTTTTTTGTTATGATAATAGCCACGAATTGCACAAATTTTTACCAATTCTTTTCTAAAGAACAATGGATTGTTTGTTCAAACGTCAGTAGTTGAATTTGTGTAATTAGTTGAATTTGTGGCTAAATGTTTTATTTCCCGTTAAAGTTGCTCATGGTATTGGCTAATCCTGCAAGCGCGAAAGATTTTACAGCTTCGGAAGACATATCTAGCCTCTCCGAAAGTTTTGCAGTTTCTTCAGCATCCCATTCGCCAAGCACATAGTCTACCTGTTTGCCTTTTTTGAAATCATCGCTGATACCAAAACGGAAACGGGCATAATCGGCAGTATTAAGCAGTTGCTGGGTGCTTTTCAGTCCGTTATGGCCACCGTCGCTTCCTTTGCCTTTAATACGGATGGTTCCGAAAGGCAGGTTAAGGTCGTCGGTGATTACCAATAGGTTCTCTAACGGAATTTTCTCCTGCTCCAGCCAGTATTTGATTGCCTTTCCGCTAAGGTTCATATAGGTATTGGGCTTTAGCAGGAAAAGTGTCCTGCCTTTAACGCTCACTTTAGCCAGGGAACCCAGTTTAGCTGTCTCAAAAGAGACACCTTCCTGTTGTGCGATGCGGTCTACTACCTTAAAGCCTATGTTATGGCGGGTATTTACATATTCGGCACCTATGTTGCCAAGGCCTACGATAAGGTATTTCTTCATTGGGTCTGTTTCTTCTTTTTCTTCTCTTTTGCTAAAAAGGGAGGTTAACCATTTCATGGGGCAAAAATAAGATTATTTGTTGATTTGGTTATTCGGTTATTTGACTTTTAGATTATTAGATTTTTGGAATATTGGATAGTTTGATGCTTCGAATAATCGGGTCGTAAGAATCTGATAAATTTTAACAAAATAAAACTGATAGTTAATTCGTTATATTGTTAATTTTATGTTGCTTAAGAATTACTACTATGAAACTATTACTACGTTTATCAATTCTTTTACTTTCTATTTCAGGCTTTTCTCAGGCATCTAAAGATGTACAGGTAGAGTATCAGTTGTTTTCCAATACGAGCTGGCCAATGAAAATGTTTACGACCTTATATGTAAGTGGCAATACAGCGATCTACAGGGAAAGGTTTAACACGAAAGAACCCTGGCTTGAAAGATCGACTCCTGAAATTCTTGCTCAACAAAAAAAGTTTGCGAGTGATGTTGTGCTCGAAGATACATATCAGATGACCGACCGCAATAAAAAAGAGGTGCTTTTTTATGACTATGTGATGAGCAAAAAATTTTTAGTAAGAGATTTATGTCCTGATATACAATGGCAAATAACAGATGAAACAAAAACAGTAGCAGGACTCACCTGTATTAAAGCAGTAGGCGATTTTAGGGGTAGGCAATGGATAGCCTGGTTTGCGCCTGAAATTCCGTTAGCTTTTGGTCCGTGGAAACTGCAGGGACTTCCCGGGATAATACTTGAAGCGTATGACAGTACCGAAAAATATGCAATTAAAGCCTATAAGGTGGAATACAAAAAAAGTGAGTTTGCAGGAGTAGATTTTACTAAACTGGTAGCGGTAGATAATAATAAGCCTATCAGTTATCAGCAGTTTGTTCAGGATAATGATGAGGGGTTGGACAATTTGTTTGCAAACACGGATCACCAAAAAGAAGCAGATGCAGCCGGTATTAAGGTTACTAATATTACCGTAGGCAAACCGGTAACGGTACGTGAAGGTTTTGAGCTTAAATATGAATGGGAGAAATAAAAACAACCAATTATTATAATAAATGAGAATACTAACAACGACCTTTTTGTTTTTGCTGAATTGTGTGGTCTTTGCGCAGAATGGCAAATCGGATGTACAGGTGGAATATCAGGCGTTTTTTAATACCGACTCACCTATGAAGATGTTTACTACCCTTTATGTAAACGGAAATACAGCGGTATATCAGGAAAAATATAGTACCAGAGAAGATTGGAAGGAAAAGGCAAAACCAAGCAATGCTCCTCCGGGATCGGTCACCACTGTATCGGGAGGGGTTGCTGATGACGACTATTACAGAATCGATCCGGCTAAAAATGAAGTTCTTTTTTATGATGATATAATGAGGAACAAATTCCTGATAAAAGATAATCCTCCTGCCATACAATGGAAATTAACTGAAGATAGTAAAACTATTTCAGGATTTCAGTGTATGAAAGCCGTAGGTGATTTCAGGGGTAGGCAATGGATAGCCTGGTTTGCTCCTGAAATAGCATCACCGTTTGGTCCGTGGAAACTGCAGGGACTGCCCGGAATAATACTGGAAGCACATGATAGCACAAATAAATATACTATGAAGGCTATAAAGGTCGAGTATAATAAAAGCGATATCATAACTAAAGATTTTACTAAGATTTATGAGACTGCCAATACAAAACCAATTACCTACAAACAGTTTTTAGAAGATCAGAAAGAAGCGATGGATAATGCGCATAATGAGATAGCACAGAAGATGAAAGCAAGTGGGGCTACTATCACACGACACCACGTACCACGCTCGGGAGAAGAACTCGAATTTGAATGGGAGAAGCTATAAATAATTATTGATTACAGGATATTTACGTGTGTAGAAAACTTTTATTTGCCTTATTCTTTCTAATCTCATTATCTGTATTTGGGCAAACGGCCATAACAGGTAAAATAACAGACGCTTCAGGTGAGACATTACCAGGGGCTTCGGTTATTGTCAAAAATACCGAAGGTAAATTCATTGCCTATGGCATCACGCAGGAAAACGGCAGCTACTCCCTAACCGTTAAGGAAGCCGGAGAGTATACCCTTGAGGCTAATTTTTTAGGTTTTGAGAAACAAAGTCTAAAGATTACTGTGATTAATGGTAAGTATATGACCCAAAATTTTATGCTTAAAGAATCGCAGGAAGTACTCAAAGAGGTGGTTATTGAAGCAGAAGCTCCGGTAAAGCTTAAGGGAGATACGCTGGTGTATGATGCTAAAAAGCTTGCTACCGGCCACGAAGTGGTGGTGGAAGACCTGTTAAAGAATATTCCGGGGGTTACCGTTCAAAAAGATGGTAAAATATACTACGGTGAGAATGAGATAGAAAAAGTAATGGTTGATGGTGACGATCTTTTTAATAAAGGCTACTCGTTACTAACCCGTAATATGCCTTCACAGCCTCTTGATAAGGTTGAGGTATTACAAAACTATTCTAACAACAAACTGCTTAAAGGTATAGAAAACTCTGATGGTGTGGCATTAAACCTTACTATCGATGATAAATTTAAAAACATATGGTTTGGCGATGTGTCACTGGCCTATGGTAACGATAATCGTTATAATGCAGGCGGCAACCTGATGAACTTCAGCAAGGTGTATAAGAACTTTTTAACGGCTAATGTTAACAACGCAGGATATGACAAGGTAGGAGCCATTAATGATATGATTTATAGTTCGTCCGATCTGGAATCTGTAGGGCGGGGCAGGAATGCTATGCAAATTATGAGTATGTCGTTTAGCGTGCCAAGGCTTGATAGTGATCGTTCGAGGTTTAATAATGCCGAAATGGCTACCCTGAGTACTGTAATTCCCATTAGCAAAAAGCTTAAGCTTACGGTAAAGGGCTTTCTGGGTTTTGATGAGATGAGCGCCTGGAATAACTCTTATTCGGTAGTTAATGTGCCGGGGACGTATTTTGAGAATACACAAAGCAATGCTTCTAAAAACAATCTAAAAAAAAGCTACATCAGTGCCTACTTTAATTATGATATTTCGCCAACGCAAATGCTGCAATGGGCGACTACTTTTAACAGAGGACATAACGATTTTAGGAATGACCTTGTATTCAATGGCGTTGCCACCCGGGAAGAACTAAAGACCCAAAACACGTATTTCGACCAAAAGCTAACCTACACCCATCAATGGAATAAGCGTAATGCAGTATTGCTTAAAACTCGTTTTCTTAGCGACAAGCTTCCGCAGCAATATGGCATAAACGATTATCTGTTAGGGGATCTTTTTCCGTATGAAAATATTACGGCTACAGGTAACAATATAAGCAGCAAAAAACAATATACAGGCCTTGAGGCGGACTTTAAGCTTAAACAAAAAGACGGTGACCTTATAGCTTTTACGGTAGGCTATGATAACGATCAGGATGATTTAAATACAACATTCAACCTGTTTAATGATAACGGTTCCATACAGCCGGAAGATTATCAGGCAAATTCCAAATTCAACATGGGAGACCTTTATGCAAAAAGTAGCTATACATGGAAGTATAAAGAAGATTTTTCTATTACAGCTAATGCCGATGTGCACCTGCTTTTTAACCGTTTTGAAAATAAGGATGGCGTAAACAGGAAACAGAATCCGTTTATTGTAAACCCAAGTGTGTTTGCCAGTTATAAGTTCAATCCTCAAAATTCGCTTTCGGCCAGTTATAGTTACAGATTCGGTAATACAACGCCATTGCAGGTAAATGATACCTATCTGCTTACCTCTTCACGTAGTTTCTCGAAAGGGTTGGGGTATTTTGATCAGTTGGAGAGCTCTTCGGCAAGAGTGGGGTATACGACTAAGCATTACCTGAACCGTTACAGCTTTTCGTGGGATGTAGACTATTCAAAACAGAATGATGTTATTAGCTATCGTAGCCAGCTCGAGCAAAACAGTTCACTTTCGGAGGCTTTTATCATGAAAGGAGGCGATAGGCTGGGAGGCAGGTTTGTTTCGCATTTTATTGTCAAGAAGCTTAAGGGTAGTGTGCAGTTAGGGGTTGCAGCAAGCAAATCGGTTTATTATAATATCATCAACGATTCCGGGTTGCGAAAAAATACTAGCTACACTCAGGCCTACACTTTTGGATGGCGAAGTGATTTTAAACGAAAATTCGATTTTAACGTCGGTACAGAATGGAATTTTACGCAGACAAAATCCGAAAATACCTTTAAAAATAGCTCTAAGACCAGTTTTCTCGACCTGATGTACAAGACAGGTGATAACTTTACCATGAAACTGGTTACCGAGCATTATAACTTTGGCGGAATTGACATGCACAACAATTATTTCTTTTCCGATTTTGAGAGTGCCTATTCGTTTAAGGACAAAAAATACATCATCGGTCTTGATGCAAGAAATATCTTCAATACCAAAACATTTACTACCTACAGCGTTTCTGATTATGGTTATGCGACCAATTCGTTCAGGCTGTTGCCAAGGTATGTGTTGTTAAGCTTTAAGTTTAGATTTTAGGCCTCACCCCAACCCCTCTCCAAAGGAGAGGGGCTTTTTTCTCATCGTTGATTTAAAATTACTTTTTTACGCGACACTCTCCTCTCTTTTGGAGAGGGGCCAGGGGGTGAGGCCATAAAAAAAGCGCTCCTTTTGGGAGCGCTTTCTGTATATCGGAAATAATAAAATTATTTTTTCTTTCCTTTTGCTGGAGCTTTTGCAGCTTTTGCAGCTTCCTGAGCAGCTTTCATCGCAGCACGTGAAATTCTCACCTGAGCAACAACAGTGTTCTCCGGTTGAAGAAGTTTGTAGTTGTTTGTTGGAAGCTTAGTGATATAAAGCTTGTTACCCATTTCAAGTTCAGTGATATCTGCCTCGATAAAGTCAGGTAGGTTAGCAGGTAAAGCTCTAACTTTAAGTTTACGTTGGTTAAGACGTAAAACACCACCAGCCATAACTCCTTTAGAGTTACCAACAACTTTTACAGGAACCTCCATAGTGATTTCTTTTGCAGCATCAAGCTCATAGAAATCGATGTGAAGGATTTTGTCAGATACCGGGTGAAACTGGATATCCTGAAGGATAGCGTTATAAGATTTTCCACCTAGGTCAATTACTACAGTGTGTACGTTTGGAGTGTAAACAAGGCCTTTGAATGCCATTTCTTCTGCAGTAAAATGTACTGGCTGATTTCCTCCGTATAACACGCAAGGAACCATTCCAGCATTACGTGCCGCACGCGTTGCCGCTTTACCCACGCTTTCTCTTTCAGATCCTTTGATCGTAATTGATTTCATTTGAAATAAATTATATAGTTAATAAAAATAAATTACACGATAAACTTCCCACTGATGGAAGTGTTGTTCTGTACCATGTGCATAACATCTGCAAACAGATCGGCACAAGTAAGAACCTTAATTTTTGACGTTTCCTTCTTAAGAGGGATACTGTCTGTAACGATTAGTTCGGTAAGGGCAGAGTTTTCAATTTTCTCATAAGCCTCTCCCGAAAGGATAGGGTGAGTACATATAGCTCTAACGCTAAGTGCACCTTTTTCCATCATTAGCTCGGCAGCTTTTGCAAGCGTGCCTCCCGTATCGATCATGTCATCAACAAGGATGATGTTCTTTCCGGTAACTTCACCGATAAGTTCCATCGTCTCGATCTTGTTAGCTTCTTTACGCTGCTTGTAGCAGATAACCACGTCAGACCCTAAGAATTTAGAGTAAGCATATGCCCTTTTCGATCCGCCCATGTCAGGAGAAGCGATAGTCAGGTTGTCCAGGTTAAGGCTCTTAACGTAAGGAACGAATACCGTAGACGCAAAAAGGTGATCTACCGGTTTTTCGAAGAAGCCCTGGATCTGGTCTGCGTGAAGGTCCATTGTCATGATCCTTGTCGCACCAGCCGACTCTAACAATTTAGCAACAAGTTTAGCTCCTATCGGAACCCTTGGTTTGTCTTTCCTGTCCTGTCTTGCCCAACCGAAGTAAGGTATAACAGCGGTAATGTGCCTTGCCGATGCTCTTTTAGCAGCATCAATCATAAGCAACAGTTCCATCAGGTTGTCTGAGCTCGGGAATGTAGAGCAGATAAGGAAAACCCTTAATCCCCTGATTGATTCTTCGAATGATGGCTGAAATTCGCCGTCACTGTAAGTTGAGAACGTAACCTTACCCAGCTCCATGCCATAGCTTTTGGCTATTTTCTCGGCCAGGTACACACTTTGAGAACATGCAAATATCTTTGCTTCCGGCTCGTTGTATGACATTTTAATTTGTTGTTTTGTAGTTAGTTAGTCTTTAGACCTATATACGAGGGTGCAAATTTAGAAATTTAATTTGAGACTAAAAGCAAATTTCAATGTATTTTCATAGATTTTAAATATTTATTTTTACATTTGCACCCACAAAACAGTAACATTGTTGCAGTTTTGACACAGATTGACACCACAATCAACAAGCCTGGATGGCGGAATTGGTAGACGCGCACGACTCAAACTCGTGTACTTAGGTGTGTGGGTTCGATTCCCACTCCAGGTACAAAAAGGAAGCTTATAGGCTTCCTTTTGTCATTTTATGGAGTGTCGGATTGTGGTTCCGAAGGTCGGAGGTTCGAGGCCCCTCATTAAACAAAGGCCTCCCTGAATTTTTACTATTTGAAATTAGATGATCAAAATATTTGTGATTGGCTTACTGGTTTTGGGAGTTCTGATGCTGATTTGTATTTCCTTTGCTATTCTGGTAAAGAAAGAGATCTACTATAAATATATAGATGCAGCAAGAAAGATGACAAGCTTTGATCACATCGGGAAATATGATGGTAACTGGCTGTTTAAAGATATTGGCTTTAATAAGCTGTTGATGGAAAATCCGGATGATCAATGGCTGGCTAAATCTATTAAAGATGTAAAGAAACTGGAAAAAGCTACTGTAGTTCTTTTTCTGATAATTATAGTTTTTGCAGGGGTAATGAAGTATCTTGAGGTTGTTTAATACTTATACTGCAGGCGTGTAATCTTTTTCTTTATATTTACTGTAAATCGGTAAGTATAAATGAAAACTCTTTTTAACGCTTTATCAATACTGTCAGTTGTGTTTTTAACCGGATGTGCCGGCAAAAGACAGGAAGATACAAACGGGTTTCTTTATGATATGGTGATTTCAGATTATGAAAAGGCTTATTTTGAACTGGAAGGAAATCCTGTAGTTGATTACCTGACAGATGAAACCCTTGTAGATGAACTGCTTTTTAGAAAACTTGCAGAAGGAAGTCCTGACTATTTTACAGAATCGGATAAAGATACCCTCAAGTTACAATTGCTGGAAGCTAAAGCAGAGAAGATACAATCGGGAACTGTCCTAAGAAGCTAATAGAATCGGAGAATATGAATAGTTGGTATAAGTACGGCTATAAAGGATTCTGGGAAAGCTTTGAAAAGCATTATGGCAAGTCGGGTTATTACAGAATATCCAGGCCATTTTTTTCAAAAGACAGAACTACCTTTATGATTGTACTGGAGTCGGCATACTTTGAGTTGCCACCTTCTGAAGTCCGCTATATCTATCAAAACGAAAATGACGAATGGGTTTTAAAATCTACCAATATCCTATAAAAGCAGCTGGAAGCAAAATTTATCATCAACCCGGAACTACAATGAACTACACAGAAGAACAGATACTTATAAAAGGTAAAAAGGTGTTAAATGATATTCATAGCCAGTACTATGATGAAAATCTGATTGAAAAAGCTTTATTTGATCCAAATGAAGAACTTATACGAGGTGAAGGAACGATTCCTGCCTGGACAGTTGTGATAAATGAACCTGTATCAGACAGCTTTATTTTTCTTACTATTTCAGATAGTACAGGAGAGCCGCTTTATATCCAGACCAAACATTTGGTACGGGAAATACGTAAAGATGCAGAAGGGAAGTATATTCGCATAGAATAAGGTATAGTCCTCACGCTGCAACATCCCAATTAATAAAGAATTAAAAGCCAGGATTCAACAATAGTATGAAAACTAGAGAGGAAATAAGAGAAATAGGAATTGAATACCTTAAATTGAAAAACAGAAAATATTCTTTTATTCATCCTGCAGAAGCTGTAAGATTCTATGAAAAAGATGAAATCTTATTTGGCAGAAGAAAAGGAGAATATCTTGATGTGTTTGAAGTGAGTTACGATTTTACTGTAGTAAATCAGGAACGTGGCGCCCTGATATATATTGATGCTGAAACCGGAGAAGTACTGTACACGCTTTCGTCGCACGGATGGGTAGAAGATGCCTTAGGTTAAAACTGTTTTATTTGTGTAATGAGCCAGGGCGTATAAAGATACATAATGCCTGATGCGTTTATGAAATTATTTACACATACTGCAAAGAAGAAATTTACAATTAAAATAGTAAGTTTGCGCCTTTTAATCCACATAAAATGAGCAAACATTACTTTTCTTTTTTCCTGCTTGTTGCAGGTTTATTTTTTAATTCGGCGTATGCCCAGCCAAGGAAAGGCGAATTCGTGAATGTTAATGCGGGAATCGGTTTGGTAGCACCCTATGATGAGGCCGATGTTACCGGAGACGGGTTTTATGCACAGGCAGAATATGTATGGGCTCCAAAAACATGGTTTGGCGTAAGGCCGTATGCCGGATTCGTTATCGCATCTGGGGAGTCGGATAAAACCGAAGTAGCACCGGGTGTAAAAGAATATATAAAATCCAATGCTTTTATGCTTGGGGCAAAAGTGCGCATCGCGGCACCAATACCTTATGTTGCGCCATTTATTGAAACGGGGGTAGGGATGTCCTTAGGTTCTTTTGAGACATCGACCCAGTTTGTACAGCTGAAAAAAAGCGGGGCACTTGTTCATATCCCTTTTACTTTAGGACTTGCAATTGGTAAAAGGCATGGTACCGAGGTTAAATTCACCTATTACTACCACGATAAGGTAGAGCAGTTTTCGGGTGCTTTTGCAGTGGGCTTCTCTATCCCGATCAATCAGAATTAATCCTGCCTTTTAAGACAAATTATCATAAGCTTAGCATTTCTTTACCGCTAAGGCATTGCACTATTTGCTACTTTTGAAATACTATAAGCCGTAATCTTTTGCAAAAACGTAGATGACGGGCCGTCAGGCTGCTGAGGAGGCTGTAAAGGGCTCATGTGCTTTCCGCCCGTTCGCACATGATATAAAGCCTACGCCGGCGCATATAGCGGAAACCGGTCAGCAACACAGCAGTAGTGTATAATGATTACGGCTTTTTTAAACACCAAAACAACAAAGGCAACCTGTGTTAAGGTTGCCTTTGTTGTTTTTATACTTTTCCGTCAAGTATTTCTATCTCTTTTTGTTTTCTGTCATAATTGGTTTGAGCAATTGATGCGATTAAATGGTTATACCCCGAATCAAAATTGTTATATCCATTATCATCTCCGTCATTTCCAAATATCACGCTTTCCAAATCCAGAAGATGCGCTTTAAGCAGTTGTGAGCTTTTAAGGTTAAACACATATTTTATCTCATCAAACAGTGTTTTAAATTCAAAATCATTTAGTTCTTCTTTTTTTGAACGAAAGAAAGCAGTAGCGTTTTCAACGTAGTCATCGTATATGATTTTAAAGTTTGTAGAAACTTTATCTTTAAATTCCTGTAATGTCATAATGAATCAAGTGATTGGTTTACAGGTTAAAAGTAGTTAGAATAATTAGTTCGCGTCTGCGTACTTTTACTTGTTTTTTGTTTCTCGGACTAATTCACAATCGTTTATTTCAGGTTGCGTTCTTTTAAAAGATTGTCGACTTCCTTATACTTATATTTGGAGTTGTTTATAAGTTTGTAAGCTAAAAACAATGGCAGTATGGTAACCAGCCCGAAAGTGTTTTTAAAAGCACTGTAAAGCAGTATCCCAAACAGGAAACCAATAAATACAGCATTAATTACGGCTGCCGTTTTCAGTTTTTTTGATTCCTGAAGCAGTTCCTGGTCGGTTAAGTCATTTAGATTTTTCATTGTTGGTTCATTTGATAAACCAAATATAGGAAATTACTTCTTTATGCTTAAGTTTATTAGCACGAGCGTGACGCTCGCGCCAGCGAGGAGGATTAATGATCTGATGTTGTTATTATGCTGTCATATTCTAATCTCATATTAAAAACCCGGTCTTCATTTATCCAGGTGTTTGTGCCAATCCTGTAACTATTGGCAACAATATGATAGATGCCTTCGTTACATTTGAATTCAAAGACTTTGTCATGTCCTTTATAGTGTGCGAATTTTTCGGGTATGGCTTCGGTAAGTTGCCTTATTTCTATGTTGCTCATAGTCCACGGGATGTCGAGATAGGTCACTGAATCAAATTCTATATCAATATTATAATTATGCCTTTCATCAAAATCGTCCTGATCAGGAAATTTCATCGGACTCCGAAGAATGAGGATCTGATGACTTATTGTACATACCCATATTCTAAAAACCCTGTCTGCTAATTCAGTCATAATGTTAAATCTTATATTTTTAATAATGTCACGAGCGTGACACTCGCGTAAGCGATGTGTTGTAAAATAACCCATCAACAAATAACCAAACTACAGCCTCACATACCCTGCCAGCTGTATGATACTATTAGAAACATCTAAATTCCTGCCTACTGCATATTGGTTCATGTAGCCAGCCTCAAGGTCAAATTTAGAGGAGAAACGCCAGCCCAAAGCTACATAAGCCCTGTTCTGGTCAAATACCTTTCCGTTGGTTACCCTGTCGTTATTTTGTATGTTAACGAAAGCCTCATCCTGAAATGCTACAAAGGCACCATTGGTAAAGCTTTCTGTTTTTTGCAGCGGCATGATCATACGTACAAAGTAGCGCAGTCTCAGGGCAAACTCATAGTCGTCCGTTTTTAGTTCGTTGCCATCTATCATGGAGGTACCTACAAACCGTTCCTCAAGACGAAAACGATGCTGAAGGGTAGTGCTTCGGGCATCAAGCGCAAACCGTTGGTTGTAAATATACTGTTGCCAAATGCGGTGTTCGGGAATCCAGCCCGATATGTCGCTTACGGTCCTGTTGGAAGCTATATAGGCATAACCTAATGTGGCAATTGATGTGTTGTTTATGTGGTAATTAAGCCCCGGACGAAGCAGCACATTCTGGAACCTTTCCCATTCGTCGGCGCTTCTCACTTGTCCGTCAAAATGTATGCTGAGTTTGTCGTTAAGTTTATAAGTAGCAAAAACAGCTCCCCAACCGGTAAAATCTTTTCGGGTCTGGGCTGTTATGGTATATAAATTAAGTAGGAGAAAAAAGGATAATACAATCTTTTTCATGAGTGATAAATAGGTGATATCAGCAAATATAGCCTATTTGGCCTTAAACAAAAAAGAAGCCCCTTACTAAGGCTTCTTTATGTAATTGTATAATTGGAACGTTTTGGTGGTTTAACCTTTGTATTTTATTAAATAAAATGGTTGGTTGGGATGTCCCAAAACTATAACATGCCTTTGAAAAAAAACCAGGTAAAAATACCTGTTTTTTACAGCTGCGTAATTTTTTTTGTCCCATAAACGGGAAGCCTGACATTACATCCCAAAAACAACTTTCATTTTTTGTTGTATCTCGTTAAGGCACAGATTGTTTATGCTGCCTTCGTGGGTGTGTTTTGTTGCTTTTGGAGATAAGAAAGAATTGCTTTCTACCTGTTCACCTACTATTTTGTAAGCATCCCTAAAGGGCACACCGTTAGTCACCAGTTCGTTGAGGGCGTCTACCGTAAAGAGGTAATCGTATTTTTTATCGTCAAGGATGTTTCCGTTAGGTTCAATCTCGCTGATGCTGAAGATTGCCATCTCAAGGCACGATTTCAGGTTTTGTAATGCAGGGAACAAACCTTCCTTTAATAACTGCATATCACGGTGATAACCGCTTGGCAGATTATTGGTTATCAGTGTCAGTTCGTAGGGTAAAGCCTGAATTTTGTTGCACTTACCTCGTATCAGCTCAAAAATATCAGGGTTCTTTTTGTGCGGCATGATACTGCTTCCTGTTGTAAGGTGTTGCGGAAGAGTGATAAACGCGAAGTTCTGGCTCAGGTACAGGCAAATGTCCATTGCCAGTTTAGACAGGGTGCCGGCCACTGATGCCATAGCAAAAGCGGCTGTTTTCTCTGCTTTACCACGGCTCATTTGTGCGGCTACAGAATTGTATTTGAGGGTGTTGAATCCTAACTCCTGAGTGGTAAATGTCCTGTTTATAGGAAATGAACTGCCATACCCCGCTGCAGAACCCAATGGATTCTGGTCGGCCACATTCAATGCAGCATTCAGCATGACTACATCGTCTACAAGGCTTTCTGCATATGCCGAGAACCACATCCCGAATGATGAGGGCATAGCCACCTGAAAATGGGTATAACCCGGCAGCAGGACCTCTTTATGGGCTTCGGCCTTAACCATAAGCAGGTTAAATAACTCTTTGGTCAGCTGCTTTACAGCCGTTAGTTCTGCTTTTAAGAATAGGTGAACGTCTACTAAAACCTGGTCGTTTCTGGAACGTGCCGTGTGTATCTTTTTGCCGGTATCGCCCAGCTTTTCTATAAGCAGGTACTCTACCTTACTGTGCACATCTTCAAAGTCCTGCTCAATAAAAAAGTCACCTTTTTTAATATCGGTAAGTATGTCTTCCAGTGCCATTACCAGATCCTGTACTTCATCTTCGGTAAGCAGGCCGGTACTGCCCAGCATTTTGGCGTGAGCCATAGAGCCAATTACATCATATTCAACAAGCAGCAGGTCTAATTCACGATCATTGCCTACGGTAAACATATCGGTTTTTACATCAGTAGGTATTCCTTTTTCCCAGAGTTTCATGGTAATTCTTTTAAGTCCGGAAGTTATGCTTCCGGTGGTATTTGCTGTTTCAGGAATTTGCTCAGTATATTGATGTACAGGCTTATCCCTTCTTCAATTTCGTTAATATATATAAATTCGTCTGCCGTGTGCGACCTTGGCGAGCTGCCAGGCCCAAGCTTAAGTGACTGGCAGTATAGCACCGACTGGTCTGACAGTGTTGGCGAACCATAAGTCGTTCTTCCCAACTCAATTCCGGCCTGTACTATCGGGTGATTTTTGTCTATAGAGGAGGAGTTAAGATGTAGTGATCTTGCTTTTACAATCGCTTTTCCTTCCAACTCTTTTTGAATGATTTCAAGTACTTCAGTGTTTGAATAGCAGTCGTTTACCCGCACATCGACAACAAGGTGGCATTCAGCAGGGACAACATTGTGTTGCTTACCGGCACTGATGCCCGTAACCGTCATTTTCATTGGGCCTAATACTTCACTTACCTTTTCAAAACGGAAATCACGAAACCATTCTACTACGCCTAATGCGTTATAAATGGATACGTTATCATTAGGATGGGCGGCATGCCCCGGAGTTCCTTCAACAATAACATCCAGTACTAACAGTCCTTTTTCCGCTATTGCCAACTGCATCTCGGTAGGTTCGCCCACTATGGCACAATCAAGCGTTGGCAGGTGCTTCAGTACGCTGTTAAGTCCGTCAGGACCACTGCTTTCTTCCTCGGCAGATGCCACTATTACAATGTTATAGGGCAGGTTGCCTGCTTCATAAAAGTAAGTGAATGTAGCTATCAGTGATACTAAGCATCCCCCGGCATCATTACTCCCAAGTCCGTAGAGTTTTCCCTCTTTTACGATAGGGTCAAACGGGTCGAGGGTGTAGCCCTGATTGGGTTTCACAGTGTCATGGTGAGAGTTCAGCAGCAGGGTAGGCAAAGCCTCATTATAGTGTTTGTTGAACGCCCAGATGTTGTTATTCTCACGCTTAAAAAGTATATCGTTAGCAGTAAACCACGCTTCAATCAGCAATGCGGTACCCTGTTCTTCAGATGAGAAAGAGGGTGTGGCAATTAGCTGTTTTAGCAAAGCGATGGCTTCCTGGGTAAGTGTCTGTATGGTTTTTTTGGACATAAAATTGTTTTTGGTTATGATGTGATAAGGGTATGGGCTTCTCCGTTTATCATTGCCGGACTGCCTATGCCTATCTGAGAAACACCCTGGTTCAGGGCATTAAAACAGTTTTCCAGCTTTGGCAGCATTCCGCTGTGTATGGCGCCTTCTTCCCTTAATTTAGAATAGCTTTCAAAAGTAAGCGTTTTTATAACCGAATCCTCATCATTCACATCAAGCAATACCCCTTTTTTCTCAAAACAGTACAACAGCTTTACATCATAATAACCAGTGCAGGCCACTGCCAACGGACTGGCAATGGCGTCTGCATTGGTATTCAGGAGCTGACCGTTTCCATCATGTGTTACAGCACAAAAAACGGGAGCTATATCCTGAACTAAAAGGGCATTAAGCAATTCTGTATTTACGGCAACAACATCGCCTACAAGACCAAAATCTACCGTTGTATTATCTCTCTTTTTAGAACGTATCAGGTTACCGTCGGCTCCGGTAAAGCCCATAGCGTTATCACCAAGCGCCTGTAGTTTAGCCACAATACTTTTGTTAATCCATCCGGCATAAGTCATTACAGCAATCTCAAGCATTGGGGCATCGGTAATCCTGCGTCCTTCATGAAAAACAGCTTTAATTCCCAGGCTTTCGGCAGTACGGGTAGCCAGTTTTCCGCCACCATGTATCAGTATCTTAGGACCTTGTACAGCTGCAAAATCCTTCAGGAAATTATCCAGCGCTACAGGATCGTCAATTACATTCCCGCCTATTTTTACAATAGTAAGCTGTGGTTTATTCTTCATTTTCAAGTATTTTGGTCAATATCGCCTGAGCGGCATATGTACGGTTACCGGCCTGCGGAATAACGATAGATGCATCGCTATCCAGCACAGCATCACTCACAATCATGTTCCTCCTTACCGGCAGGCAGTGCATGAATTTCGCATTATTTGTCAGGGCCATTTTCTCCGGAGTTACTGTCCACGAAGGGTCTTTGCTAAGAATCTCTCCGTAATTATCATATGAGCTCCAGTTCTTGGCATAAATAAAATCGGCATTGGCAAAAGCCGCATCCTGATCATGTGTTATGGTTACGCCTTCAGTAAATTCTGGGTTCAGCGCATAGCCTTCCGGATGTGTTATTACAAAATCTACGTCGGCTTTTTTCATCACTTTCACAAATGAGTTGGGCACGGCATGCGGTAATGCTTTAGGGTGCGGTGCCCAGGTAAGTACTACTTTTGGCCTTGCCGTTGTTTTGTACTCTTCAATCGTTAGGGCATCGGCTACAGCCTGAAGCGGATGCTCTGTAGAGCCTTCAAGACTTATTACAGGCACACTCGCATATTTAAGGAAAGCACTTATTACATACTCTTGCTCATCTTTTTCCTTATCGGTAAGGGTAGGAAAGCTTCTTATGGCTATGATGTCGCAGTACTGCGAAACCACTTGTGCAGCTTCCTTTACGTGTTCGGCACTGTTCCCGTCCATCACTGCCCCGTCTTCAAATTCTAATGACCATCCCTCAGTGTTCAGGTTCATTACTATGGCATTCATCCCCAGGTTTAGCGCTGCTTTCTGGGTGCTGAGCCTAGTTCTCAGGCTTGGGTTAAAAAACAACAGCCCAAGGGTTTTATGTTTACCTTTTTCGGAATCGGCAAAGGGAGCCGCTTTTATTTTTTTTGCCAATGAAACCAGTTCGTCAAGATCCTGAATATCATCAACAGAAGTGAATTTTTTCATTGTATGGTATTATAATTCTGCATTTGCCTCAACAGCAATAGCTGCTAAAGCGTTCTTCAATCCTTTAAAAAATACATCGACATCCTCTTTGGTTATAGATAGTGGCGGCAGTATGCGCAACAGGTTCTTTTGCGAAGCATTACCTGTAAAAATATGTTCCTCATAAATGAGTTTCTTTCTTAGTTCACCCACCTCAAAGTCAAATTCAAGCCCAAGCATAAGACCGCGGCCTTTTATGTTTTTTACTTCCGGAATCTGGTTTGCTAATTCCTTAAAGTAGACACTTACCTCATTTACATTCTCTGTCAGGTTCTCTTTTTCGATAATCTTTAATACCGATAAGGCTGCTGCCGATGCAAGGTGATTACCGCCAAAGGTGGTGCCCAGCAAGCCATGTGATGCTTTGAATTTTGGTGAGATCAGAATACCCCCGATAGGGAAACCATTACCCATACCTTTGGCAAGGCTGATGATGTCTGGTTTAATGCCATGATGCTGGTGTGCAAAGAATTTGCCCGAGCGGCCATAACCACTTTGTATTTCGTCCAGGATCAGCACGGTTCCGCTTGCGCTGCACGCTTTTTCGATATGTTCAAAAAATACGGTTGTAGCCTCATCAAGACCGCCAACACCCTGAATGCCTTCAATAATTACGGCACAGGTGTCGCCTTTTGATATTTCTGCCTGAAAAGCAGCACAGTCATTCAGTGGAAGGAAAACCACTTCATGTCCTGCATTCAGCGGAGCTACAATAGATGGATTATCCGTTGCTGCCACAGCCGCCGATGTCCTGCCGTGAAATGCCTTTTTAAAAGCGATGATTTTCTTCTTTTGCGTATGGAAAGATGCCAGTTTCAGTGCGTTCTCATTAGCTTCTGCACCTGAATTGCACAGAAAAAGGGTATAGTCATGATAGCCCGATTGTTGCGTAAGTTTCGTAGCCAGCGCTTCCTGCACAAGGTTATAAATAGAGTTGCTGTAAAAGCCTATCTTATTCACCTGCTCACTCACCGCCTTTACATAATCAGGGTGCGAGTGCCCTGCCGAAATTACACCGTGACCACCATAAAAGTCGAGGTATTCCTGTCCTTTATCGTCCCACACTTTTGCTCCCAGTGCCTTTACCGGGGTTATATTATATATTGGATATACATCAAATAAATTGCTCATTTTCTAACTTTTTATCGTTACTAGTTTATTGTCAGCCTCTGCATCCTCTCTTTGGAGAAGGGAAGTTCCACTCTTCTGATTAACTTAGCTTTTCAATCATACATAGCTTCCCTCTCCTTTAGAGGATTGTCCGTAGTTAACGGATGAGGTTAAAACCCTGCAGGTTTCAGTTTTAATCCTGTTGTTTCTTCAAACCCAAACATCAGGTTCATGTTCTCTATCGCCTGGCCTGATGCACCTTTTACAAGGTTGTCTATAACCGAAGTGATCAGCAGGTATTTGCCTTTTTGTTCCAGGCTTATGAAACATTTATTCGTTTGTACCGCCAGTTTCAGGCTGATGCTGTCTGTTGTTACATTTACAAATGGCTCATTGGCATAGTACTCTTTGTATATAAGTAGCACTTCTTCAAAATCAGCAGTAAGCGGCGTGTACAGCGTTGCGAATATTCCTCTTGTAAAGTCGCCCCTGTTCGGGATGAATAAAAGTTCGCTGTTAAAACCGGTTTGCAATTGTTTCAGGCTTTGGCTGATTTCGCCAAGGTGCTGGTGTTCAAAAGCTTTGTAATGCGACATATTGCCTGTACGCCACGGATGGTGCGATGTTGCCGATGGCTGTATACCTGCACCGGTGCTGCCCGTAGTTGCGTTTATATGCACGTCATTTTGCAATAATCCTTTTTGTGCCAATGGTAAAAGTGCCAGTTGTATCGCTGTGGCAAAACAACCCGGATTGGCAATATATCTGGCGTTTTTAATAGCTTCCCTGTTTAGTTCAGGTAGTCCGTAAACAAATTGTTTTCCGTCAAACAGGCTGTCATTATTTAGCCTGAAATCATTGCCCAAATCAATGATTCGGGTAGTTGCCGAAAATGGATTTGCCGATAAAAAAGCTTTCGACTGGCCGTGTCCAAGGCAAAGAAATACTACATCAACATTGGGATTGGTACTGTCAGTAAAATTGATATTTACCTCGCCAAGCAGGTCCTGATGCACCGATGCTACAGGTTTTCCGGCATTGGTGGTGCTGTATACAAAGTCTATTTTTGCCTGCGGATGGTATGCCAACAGCCTGAGGAGTTCCCCGGCCGTATACCCCGATCCGCCAATGATCCCAATGTTAATCATAACTCTCTGCGTTTACGTGAGCATAAATATTCTGGGCATTGCCCACAATTTTAATAAAGCCTTTGGCATCGTCGGCCGTCCAGGCGTTGTTGATTTCTCCATACTGACCAAAACCGCTGTTCATCAGGTCATGTTCCGACTCGATACCGTCAAGCGAGAAATGGTAAGGTTTCAGGGTAACGGTAACTGTTCCTGTTACTGTTTTTTGGCTGTCAGTAAGGAACGTTTCGATGTTACGCATTACAGGGTCAAGGTATTGCCCTTCGTGAAAAAGCATGCCATACCAGTTGCCCAGCTGTTCTTTCCAGTACTGCTGCCATTTGCCCAGCACATGTTTTTCAAGCAGATGATGTGCTTTGATGATGATAAGCGGAGCAGCCGCTTCAAATCCTACACGCCCTTTTATGCCTATAATAGTATCACCAACATGAATATCCCTGCCTATGGCGTAGGCAGAAGCCAGTTCTTCCAGCTTCTGGATGTTTAGTGATGGTTTTTCAAAAGAGCCGTTAAGTCCCACAAGCTCACCTTTTTCAAAATGAAGTGTAACTTTTTCGTGGCCTGTTTTCTGTAATGGAGAAGGGTAGGCCTCCTCCGGTAATGGCTGTCCTGATGTAAGCGTTTCTTTACCGCCTACGCTGGTTCCCCAAATACCTTTGTTGATAGAGTATTGTGCCTTTTCCCACGAATATTCTACACCATTCTGCTGAAGGTATTCTACCTCCTGCTGACGTGTAAGCTTTAGGTCACGGATAGGGGTGATGATTTGCATTTCGGGAGCTATGGTCTGGAAAACAAGATCAAAACGAATCTGGTCGTTACCTGCACCGGTACTGCCATGTGCTATCGCATCAGCGCCCAATTTCTTGGCATGCCTTACGGTTTCCAATGCCTGGAAAACCCTTTCGGCACTTACCGACAGAGGGTAAGTATTGTTTTTAAGCACATTGCCAAATACGAGGTATTTAATGGCTTTTTCATAATAATTGTCTATAATGTCAAGATTAGTATGCTGTGCCGAGCCCAGTTGATAAGCTCTTTCCTCGATGTTTAAAAGTTCTTCCGGAGTAAATCCACCGGTATTGATAAGCAGGGTATGTACTTCATACCCAAGGTCATTCTTTAAATATTTAAGGCAGTAAGAGGTGTCAAGGCCTCCGCTGTATGCTAAAACTACTTTTTTCATGCTACTTTTTCTTTTTTCAGGAATAGTGCCTGCTTAATGCTTTTAAGCCTGCTAAGCACTTTTTGGTTAAAATTGTATTTCTCTTCTTTAGCCTTCTTGTCGGCAGGATCATACAGCATGCCGGTGCACAGGCACATTTTGTATTCCTTACGCTCCAGGATATCAAAGTTGGTGCAGCCACGGCATCCGTTCCAAAAGGTAGGATCGTCAGTCAGTTCGCTAAAAGGCACGGGCTTATAACCCAGCTCGCTGTTTATTTTCATAACGGCAAGCCCCGTGGTGATGCCAAATATCTTGGATCCCGGAAACTTTTCCTGCGAATACTCAAATACGCGTTCCTTTATCTTTTTGGCAAGGCCAAGGTTACGGAAGTCGGGGTGTACAATAAGGCCTGAGTTGGCTACGAACTTTCCGTGCGACCAGCTTTCGATATAGCAAAAACCGGCAAATTCGCCATTGGCGATTGCAATTACTGCATCACGGTTTTCCATCTTTTTAATGATGTAATCAGGACTTCTTTTGGCAATGCCCGTACCTCTGATAATGGCCGAAGCTTCCATTGTATCGCATATCTGCTGCGCAAATTTGTAATGCCCTTCATGGGCTATCACAATAGATACATCCATTGAGAAAAATATAATTAATTGTAAAACAAGATTGTAAAAACGGGGTGGGAACCGTGCGGAACGGTTCAGGAATAACTATGCAGACCTATGGCCGGAACGACCGCGGACTAAAAAGTAAGTTAAGGGATGCAATCATAACGATGCCTGTATATACAGGACTCCCAAAAAAGGATTGTGATTTCAATTCAGGAAAATAAATAAAGTGAATATTCGTGCAAAAACGTAGCGGTGCTTAGATAGACCGCACTATCCGGCTTGGAGCCGAGGTTTTTGTCCGTGACATATTAGTTATATGTAATTCATTTTTATTCATTGGGTGCAAATGTATAGCTTTTTCGAATTAATGAAAGTTAAAATTGCAATAACTCTTTCATTTTTATGAAAATCCAATGATATGGGGCTAATAATTTCTGAATTTTAAACAAAATGCCTTAAATGTTTTTTGTTGTATGTTTTGCAACTCATTACATCTTAGCCGTCTGTGTTTTTTCCTTGTCTGAAAAATCTTTACAGTTTAATGCCCTGTTTGTGCCTCTAAAAAAATATTCAAAATATTTCTAACGACAAAAGTGTAAGAATAGTTATCAACATATTTTTAAACCGTTTGATTTATTTATGTTTTAAATTAAAATATTTTAATGAATAATTATGCGGAAAATTCCCATTAATTATAAAAAAAAGGTAACTTAGTATAAAGCTTTTCTGCCAAAAAATATCCCCCGTTTTTTAGCAGGTTCTTATTGATTTTGGGCTTAAAGCATTGATTTGCAATGTTTGTAATTGTTAATAACTATATTGATAAGTTATGTGGTTATGACGTATTATAAGTGTTAAAATTTAGTGTTTTAATGTGCGATACCAAAAAACCTTACAAATATTCGGGGTGTTAAATATTTAAAATTTAAATAATTTAACATAATTCTGGCATAAAATTTAAAATAAGAAATTTAACAGAACGAATAAAAAACTTACAAAAATCAGCCAAAAATCAAACAATCTGTTACAAATGTAACAATGCTAAAAATCGCCTTTGTTAATTAAATTCTAAAAATTTGTAAAAAAATAATTTATAAAGTGAATATGCGACATGATTTGGTCGTGTTTTTAATTCCTTTTATCGAATTTAATTTTTGATAAGAATTTGTTTACATAGGTTTAGTCTCGAAAGTTGATATTCGTGCAATGATCAATTACTGAAATGAAGAAAGTAAAACAAATAGTTTATTTAATATTTAGCTTTTTTATATGGCTAGGTTTTGGCGTGCATTCCAATGCGCAGACTATTACTACACCTCAGTTTGGATTTACTCAGGCATGTGCTTCATCTACGTTCAACACTTTTCAGATTTCTTTCAATGTAAATGTAACTTCAGGGAGTTTTGCTGCAAATAATATATTTACAGTAGAGCTTTCTAATGCATCAGGCCAGTTTACGGCTCCGGTAACCTTGGCAACTGTGCCAAACGGAACTCCGCCTTATACTGTAAATGTGTCAATGCCTACCAATGTTTATGGTGAAAGCTATAAAATAAGGGTAAGAAGTTCGGCTCCTGTAAAAACGAGTGGTTCCAGTGTGGCTTTTCCTGCTTATTATGCAGTACATAACCAGCCATTTGCTATTAATAACAATGTGGGTGTGGTTAACCTGTGTTCAGGTAACAGCTATAACCTTGCTATTACTAATACTGGTACACCGGCTTCTCCGTTATATTATCCTCAGCTTACTTATAAATGGTATAAGGACTTTGTGGAAATACCGGGTCAGACAGGTGCTTCTATACCGGTAACGCAGGCCGGTAGCTATTATGCTGTAACAAATTATGGAAGCTGCGTATATAGTTCGCAGTCTAACGTTGTTACTGTGAATGTTCAGACAGTGCTCACGCCACAGATTACTACAAATGACGGAACCAATGTGTTGTGTCCAGGAGGGACGAAAACCCTGACGAGCGATGTAACCGATCCTTCGTTTACCTATACATGGTACCGGAATAATTCAGTTATACCCGGAGCTACACAAACCAGCTATCAGGCAACACTTGATGGAGTTTACCACCTTATGATTACAGGTGGTGGCTGTGTTTTTATAACTAACGATATTGATCTCGATCTTATAGATTTTTCTATAGCACCGGATCCGCCTGCTGCGTCGGTAATCATTCCCGGCCAAACGGTTATCCTGTCTGCGGTAAATGACGCTCAGAGTCCTGTATATAAATGGTACCGGAATAATGTGCTTATTAACGGTGCTACACAAATTAGTTACAATGCGACTCAGGCGGGTTCATATAAAGTAGAGGTAACAGAACCTACTCCGTGCAACATTACTAAAGTAGCTACATTTGAAGTTACCTATCCTGAAACTTTTGATCTTGCTATTCAGACGGCAGCCGGTTATCAGTCGTGTACAAGTACATCGGCTACACTTAATATATCTGTTTTCAATGCCATTTCAGGATCAACAACTACTAACCTTATTGGTAATAGTTATGGTTACGGTTACCAATGGTTCAGAAATGGTACGGCTGTGGCAGGTGCTACAACCAATCAGCTAATTGTAAACAATGCGGCTAATAATGGTTCATATGTCCTTAAAGTAACAATGCCGGGGTATGGTGAGCTGGAATCTAACGCCGTTACCGTAAACCTTGGTGTTGCTAATGCTACCATTAGCGGACCTACATCTATTTGTGAAGGTGCTATCGCAGCACTTACTTCTAATGTTACCGATGCTTCCTTTATATATCAGTGGTATAAAGACGGTGTTTTAATACCGGCAATAACAACATCTACACTGGCTGCCGATGCAGCGGGTGATTATTACCTGAGAATTACTTCGGGAACCTGTACCACACAATCTAACACGATACATGTAAGTGTAACCGGCATAACAGTAAGCAGTACTAATCCTGCTACTGACGTTATTATTCCGGGGCAGACTAAAACCCTTACGGTTACTACAAGTGCCAATGGGCCTCAGTATGCATGGTACAGAAACAATGTGGCTATAGCGGGGGCGACTTCGGCTTCGTATACCGCAACGCAGGATGGTACTTATAAAGTAATAGTTACACAGTCTGTAGGATGTAACGCAACTAAGGAAGCTACTTTTGTTCTTAATTATCCTTCAGGATTCACGCTTACCATAGCACCTGCACCGGGCTATACTGCTTGTACAAGTACTACGGCAACGCTTGTGATATCTGCCTTTACAGCACAAACCCCATCGGGAAACGTAAACGTTGCGACTATGGGATATGCTTATCAGTGGTACAGGAACAATGTGCCGGTAACAGGTGCAACAGCAGCTACGCTTACGGTAAACAGCTCATCGCTAAACGGAACGTATAAACTTGTTGCCACTATACCTAACGTACCTGCGGTATCGTCTAATGATTATGTGGTTAATCTGGCAATGGAGCCTATTACCGTTACCGGTAATGCTGTGTTCTGTACGGGCTCATCGGTAGTTTTATCGGCAAGCGTAAACAGCCCTGCTTATACTTATCAGTGGTATAAAGATACAGTGCTGATTCCTGGTGCAACAGCAGCTACCTATACAGCAAATACACTGGGTAATTATCATGTTGTGGTTACGGGAGGGACATGTACAACCCAGACACCTGTGTTTGCACTTCAGGAAGCTACTATTTCAATTAACCTTAATGTAACGGCTACCGATGTAATACTTCCGGGCCAGACAAAAACGATAACAGTTACCACCAACGCTGCTGCACCTACATTTGTATGGTACAGGAACGGTGCGGTAATACCGGGTGCTACTACTGCCAGCTATAATGCAACGCAGGATGGTACTTACAAAGTAGTGGTAACCCAGACGTCAGGCTGTGCGGCTACAGCCGAGAGTACTTTTGTACTGAATTATCCATCAGGATTCAATCTTGCCATTGCAGTAGATGCTTCTTATACCTCATGCAGCAGTACTATTGCTACAGTGAGCCTTTCTACATTTACAGCAACAACACCATCGGGCAATGTAAATGTTGCCGGATTGGGTTATACCTATCAATGGTTCAGAAATAATGTTGCCGTTGCAGGAGCAACGTCTGCATCACTTATCATAAGCAGCGCTTCCGAAAACGGAACTTACAGGCTTGAAGCTACAGTACCTTCATTTGGTGCTATAGTATCTAACAACGTAGTGGTAAACCTTGCAGCAGAAGCTGTAGTTATTACCAATGCTTCGGGGCTTTGTGCTGGGGGAAGTGTAGCGATAACATCAAACGTTACCAGTCCGGGATATACTTATCAATGGTACAAAGATGCTGTTGCGGTAACCGGAGAAACATCGCCATCTATAACAGTAAATACTGCCGGGGCTTATTATCTTATTGTAACCGGTGGCGCATGTACTACACAATCCAATACCATAAACATGGTAGTGTCGGGTATTGCGGTAAACAGTACCAATCCGGCCACTGACATCATTATGCCGGGTCAGCCAAAAACACTTAGTGTTACTACCGATGCCGTTTCGCCAAGCTATGTATGGTACAGAAACAATGTGGTAATACCGGGAGCAACATCGGCAACTTACAGTGCCACTCAGGACGGAACTTATAAAGTAGTGGTAACGCAAACAGTAGGATGTGCAGCTACAGCAGAAAGGACATTTGTACTTACATATCCTTCAGGATTTAACCTTACTATAGCTGCTAATGCGGCCTACTCGGCATGTGTAAGCAACTCAGTTACATTAAGCATCAGCTCGTTTACAGCAACAACGCCTTCAGGGCCTGTAAACGTATCGTCGCTTGGCTATACCTATCAGTGGTACAAAGGTGCTACAGCAATTCCGGGAGCTACGGTAGCAACATTATTCCTTAACAACGCTTCACAAAACGGAAGCTATAAGGTGGTAGTGAATGTACCTGATTTTGCACCGGTAAATTCGAACAGCATCGATGTAAATATTGCGATCCCTTCGGGAGGCCTTACTATTGTTAAGAGTGGTACCCTTTGCGAAGGATCTACCATTACATTATCATCAAACATAACAGATGCCGCTTATACCTATCAATGGTCTAAAGACGGGGTGGCAATTACGGGTGTAAATGCACCTACCTATACTGCAAGTGAAGCAGGAGATTATCAGTTAGTAGTTAGCTCAGGAAGCTGTACAGCACAGTCAAACCTGCTGCATGTTACCGTATCGGGCATAACTGTAAGCAGCCTTAATCCTGCTATAGATACTATACTTCCGGGCGCTACTAAAACTATTACGGTTACTACCGATGCCGTATTGCCGGTTTATGAGTGGTACAGGAACAATGTATTATTACCGGGTGAGACTTCGGCTTCATTGACAGCCACTCAGGATGGTGACTATAAAGTAGTAGTTGCACAAACGGTGGGTTGTGCAGCAGTTGAGGAAAGAACATTTACGCTTCAGTATCCTTTAGGTTTCCAGATTACTGTTGCTGCCGACGGTACCTATACACAATGTACAAGTGCATCGACAACGATGCTTATTACTGCATTTACAGCACAAACGCCTAATGGAAACATCAATGTTAATGTACCGGGTTATTCGTACCAATGGTATAAAAATGATGTTGCTATTCCGGGTGCTACTTCGGTTACCCTTGCGCTTAATGGTGTAACAGATAGCGGAGAATATAAACTACAGGTTACTATCCCTCAGTTTGCACCAATATTCTCTAATGCCGTTATAATCAAGCTGGCTATAAATCCGGTTGTAATAACAGCCGCGGGGCCATTATGCCAGGGCTCTACAGTAGAACTTACTTCAGGCACAACAAATCCTGCCTATACTTATCAATGGTTTAAAGACGGAGTAGCAGAAACAGGTGCTAATACCCCTGTATTTACAGCGTCTTCGGCCGGGGCTTATTATCTTGCTGTAACATTTAACGGCTGTACATTCCAGTCGAATACAGTTACGCTTCAGGTAGCGGTTATTGCCATAAACAGTACCAGTCCGGCGAATGACATCATTCTTCCTGGACAAACAAAAACCATAACAGTTACTACCGATGCAGCTACACCAACCTATGCATGGTACAGAAATAATGTACTGCTTACAGAAACATCGGCAACACTTACAGCAACCCAAAACGGAACTTATAAAGTGGTGGTAACGCAAACATCGGGCTGTACCGCGACACAGGAAAAAACATTTGTACTGGATTACCCTACAGGTTTCCAGATCACTGCGGCAACAGGTCCGTCATATGTGCCATGTACAAGCAGTACCGTAACACTCAGCATATCTAATTTTGTGGCGCTTACGCCATCGGGTAACATCAATGTTGCTTCAATAGGGTACCAGTATCAGTGGTACAAAGATAATGTGGCGATTTCAGGAGCTACAGCAGCAACACTAACGCTTAACAACCCATCTCAAAACGGGGTGTACAGGGTAGAGGCTACAATTCCTGATTTTGTTCCGGCAGTGTCCAATAACATTACCGTAACGCTTGGCCTAGGTGCCGGAGCGGTGAACATAACATCGTCAGGAACACTTTGTGATGCCGGTTCTCAGGTAACTTTCAGCAGCAGCATTACCGATCCTTCATACACCTACGAATGGTTTAAAGACGGAGCTTCGGTAAGTACAGGTACAAATCCGGTTTATATTGTTACGCAACCGGGAACCTATTCAGTAACAGTGACTACAGGAGGCTGTACTGCTGCATCGAACACGATTACTATTGAGCAAAGTACATTCGATCTTACGGCAACAGGTTCTGTTAACGATATCATCATACCGGGGCAAACCAAAGTACTTTCGGTAACAACGACTGCATTGCAGCCAACATTTGTATGGTACAGAAACGGAAGTGTTATTACAGGAGCGACTACTTCATCGCTAACAGCTACGCTTGCCGGAGAATATAAGGTAGTGGTAACGCAAAACCAGGATTGTATCATTTCTAAAGAAGTGACTTTTGAACTTACCAATCCATCAGGATTTGCACTTACTATTGGCTACCAAAACTACCAGAGCTGTGTAAGCACTCAGGTGAATCTTTCTATAACAGAATTTAAGGCTGTTACCGATACTGGCATTGTAGACCTTATCAATAATGATTTTCCTTACGGTTATCAGTGGTACAAAGATGGCGGTATCATACCGGGGGCTACACAAAAAACATATGTAGCAACACAAACCGGTATTTATACGCTGGAGGTTAATATACCTGACTTTGGTATAGTGACATCAAACGGGGTGGCGATACAGCTTGCTTTTGTAGAAGATATTACCATTGCTATGGATGAGATTTTCTGTACTGAAGGAACTGAGGTTACTATTTACAGTGATGTTACTAATCCTGCATACCTGTATTCATGGTACCGTAACAACACCAGTATTATATCGGGAGATCAGTCATCTATAACTGTTAGCGAAGTGGGTACATATCATTTAGAGGTAACATATAATGGCTGTACGGTTTCTTCTAACGAGCTGGTACTGGAGCCATTTGATATGGAGCAGATAAGCATAAGCGTTGGCCCTGAAGTTGGCTTGCCTGAAGGCACAAGTATAACAGTATATGCTTATGGTGCCGAAAATTATACATGGTACAGAAACGGAAATCAAATTAGTACCGACGACAATATTGTAGTTACCGAACCGGGAAGCTATGAGATGAAAGTGGTAGTGGGCGAATGTGAAGTGACCAGGGCATTTGTAGTAACAATAATAGAGAATACGCTTATTGCGATACCAAATCTTATTTCGCCAAATAATGACGGTGTTAATGATAAATGGGCTATTCCTTTAAAATATCTGAATGACGATACAGAGGTAGTGATATATGGAACGGATGGGGCTATAGTGCTTAAAGAAACGCACTATAATAATAACTGGCCGGAAGAAGATTTTGTATGGTCTAAAAAGAGTTCAGTGTACTATTACACGATTATGGAGAAGAATGTAGTTACAAAAAGAGGTTCGATTACCCTTGTGAAATAAAGAATGATAAAAAACTATTTTGCTTTACTTCTTTTGGTTTTTCTGACCGCGTTTAATGGGCTTTATGCGCAGGATGCCCCTGTGTTGACATTTAGCCCGCAGCCACAGAACAATGTAAAATATAACAGGTTTTTGCTAAACCCGGCATTTTCGTTTGTGAGAGAAGATAACAGATATGTATCGCTTTACCACCGTAACCAGTGGGTACAGTATGACGATTCACCTAAGGTGTACATGCTGGCCTATAGCGGTAAGTTTACTGAAAGGGCGGGATTTGGTTTCGGGCTTTTCCAGCAAACCATTGGAGTAATAAACTCCTGGGGTGGTATAGCCAACTACTCGTATAACGTAAAGGTTAAACAAAAATTTGATGTTACGCTGGGCTTTAACGTAGCTTATTATAATAGTGGTATCAATAAGAACCGCACCATTACGGCAGAGCCGGATCCGCTGGTTATGGCAATGCGAAACAATTCGCTTGTTAGTATCAAGCCCGGGATTAACGTACAGTATAAGCAGTTCGACTTTGGTCTTTATGGCGAAAACCTGATTGAATATGATTTTAAATCGGCAGGATTATCGAAAGAGTACACGAATAAAACGTTCTCAGGGCATGTAATGTATACTCACCCGATGGCACTTAAGGATTTGTTTCAGGATAGTGAATTCAGAGTGATGCTGCGTGGTAAAAGTACAGAGCTTGATGGTTTTGGGGTAGGAGGGTCATTACTGATGAATGTCCCAAGGATAGGATGGGCGCAAGCAGGGACAGACCCTTATTATGGTATAGCGATAGGCCTTGGGTTTCATTTTACAAAGAAGCTTTCGCTTGGATATACCTACGAAACGATAACCAAAGAAGGTTTGGTGAATCTTGGGCCGACCCATGAGATAACAATGGTGTTTTGTTTAAAAGACAGGGATGCAGCAAGAAAAGATCTGCTTAAGGAAAAAGCAGCAAAACCTAAAGATACGCTGGCCGAATTAGAAAAAGCAGCAACGCTTAAAGATAGTTTAGCCGAAGAAAGTGAAGAAGCCCTTGCATTAAAAGACAGCATTGCAGATGAACTATCCGAAAAGCTGGCAGGAAAAAAAGGAGACAAGGCTGCCGATAAAAAAGCTAATGCTGATTTTGATAATCAGGCAGAGATTGAAAAGCTGAAAATGGATCTTGATCCGGAAAGCATGCACCTGCTTGAGGCACTTATTAAAGAAGATTCGCTTAACAAGATAAAAAAGGCAGAATTTGATAAAAAGGTAAAAAACCTTAAAGAATATGCCAAAAGGGAAAAAGCGGCAAAAGAGAACGCGGGTGAAAACAAGCCTGTAGAACTTAAGAATATAAGGCAGAGCAAACGGATGTCCGACCCTAAAACTCTTGAAGAGCTTAAATATGCCGAAGACGGGTATTATGTAGTATCTAAAGATGCTAAGGCAAAAGACAATGATAAGACGGTAGAGATAGAAAAATATAAATCGTTTACCGAAGCGGCAAACGCGTCAGAAAAGAAAAAAGCGTCAGGAAAACGGAAAGGGGTTTACATTGTACACGTAGACAACAACCCTAACCCGGAACTTGAAGAACAAATAGAAACCAGAGAAAAACCAAAAACCTTACAAAATGGAAAAGAAATACCAACAGAAACTAAAGATCCCCTTGCTCATGCCCCTACTGACGATGTAAAAAGTGAGTCCCTGAAAACGGAAGAGGATATCAAAGAATTTTATTCGGATAAGACTTCTAAGCCAAGGGAAACAATTAAAAAAGTCAACAGGGCAAATGTTGAAGGTATGGAAGCCGGTTATTACATTATTGCTAATGTTTACTCATCTAAAGAAAATGTGGACAAGTTTGTACATAAGATGAGCGAAAGAGACATAAAAGCAGGGGTTTTCCTGAGTCCTAAAAACAACATGTGGTATGTGTACCTTAAAAAGCATGCTACATGGAGAGAGGCACTGATATCTTATTACTCTAACGTGGATAACACTTATTTTGAGTCTATCTGGATTATGAGTATAAATAACTAGAATGAATTTACTAAAGAAGAATACCAAAAAGATCAACTAAAAACACCAAAAATCAATGCGTAACTTTACATTTTTAAAGCTTAGGATTGTTGTACTTCTCGGAGTGCTTTTATCTTCGCTGGGCGCAATGGCACAAAATGCGGTACCATTTACACCCAGGCTCCCAAGTGGAAGCATGAGGATAAAGGGGGATGTTATATATGTGGGTAACAACATACTTAACCGGACTCCAAATCCTAACAATGCTTTTAACTCAGGAGGCGATAATAACAACCAGACGATGGAGTATATTAACGTTGCCCCTACGTCTACTCCTGGAGAAATATTCAGCTCCAGTAGTGCGAGTTTAGTCTGGCCTACTACAAGTAACTGTTATCGGGTAGCCTATGCAGGTTTGTACTGGGCATCTATTTATCCTTTTGAAAGGAGTACCAACAGCGGACAAACTTTTACGCCCGGCAGTGGTGCGACTGATGCACAACGTTATAACTATACCGATATTAAGATAAAATTACCGGCAGCAACGAATTATACTAATATCACAGCTGACCAGACTATTTTTGATGGCTATGGTTATTATACTGGTGGAGGAACTGCTTTAAGCAGATCTTTTAAAGACTGTCCAGTTATTTGTTATAAAGATGTAACCAGCCTTGTACAGGGACTGGCGCAGCCTGCAGGTGAATATACTGTTGCCAACGTAAGGGCAACCAGAGGTATAAGAAGCGGAGGATGTGCCGGTGGATGGGTTCTTGTAATTGTTTATGAGAATGGTGATGCTAATACTCCTAGTAAATTTGTGTCTGTTTTTGACGGATATTCAGGAGTTGGTACAAGCAATAATGTAACTTTCAACGTAACAGGTTTTACAACACTTCCTGCGCCTTTTGATGTAAAGGCACGTTTTGGTATCGGAGCACTTGAGGGTGACTTAAATACCAGCGGAGATGGTTTGAGTATAAAAGCAAATATTGCAAATGCTCCGGAGACATCACTGTCAAACGCTCTGAATCCTGTAAATAACTTTTTTAACTCGAGTATTACAAGGGACGCTGCGTATGTTACCACACGGAATCCTGCCAGTACCAATACACTCGGTTTTGATTTGGATATGTTTGATATTCCGAATCCGCCAAAACCAAATGGGGATAAGAATAGCGTAATACCTAATGGTACTACTGGTGCTGCTTTGAAATTAACTACGAGCGGTGACGGTTATGGTGCTTTCCTGTCTACTTTTTCGGTTGAGGTTATTGAACCGAAAATCGTTCTTACCAAAACAGTAAAAAATATGGCGGGGAATGACATTGCAGGAGCTCCGTTAGATTTGGGTGAATCTTTATATTATGATATTACATATCAGAATAAAGGTAATGACAATGCTCAGAATTTTACCATTCGCGATGTACTTCCTGTTAATACTGTTTTTGAAGAAGTAGTATTACCGCTCCCTCCGGGAGTAACCTATACTTTCCCAACACCGGGAACAATCCTGTTTAATATTTCTAACAACGCCCAGATAGTAAAAGGCGGTGGAGCATATACTATAAGAATTAAAGTTAGGGTTGCCAATGACTGTAACGAATTTACCGATCATTGTTCTAATATTATTCAGAACTCTGCTTATGGTACTTATAGAGGTGTAGAAAACACTAGTCAAATTACTGATGACCCAAGTGTTTCTGTTATTGCGTGTAATGCGGCACCGGGGCCGGTAAACTTTTTAGCTGATGTTTCACTATGTCAGTATCAAAGTACTGTAACCCTTTGTGGACCTACGTTAACGCTTACTGCAGGTGCAGGTTATCCTGGTTATGCATGGTTCAGGAAAGATCCGGGAGGAGACGTTCCTATTGGTAACTCTCAATCGGTAATAGTTAATATTCCGGCAGAGTATTATGTAGTTAATACACCAACGCCACCATGTATTGGGATAGAAGAACATTTTACAGTTGTATTATCCAGTGTTCTTCCTCCAAACCCGCTTATTGCTCAGGCAGATGAAACTGCTGTTTGTGCCAATAACGGTATAGTGATGAGTAATATATTTTTATGTGGGCTTAATGATGAGCGTTTATTATCGGCAGGATCTGTAGTGGGTACTGCAAGATGGTACAGGCTTAACACGGCTGCATGTAATACGGCATTACCAGCAAACTGTCCTCACAATGCATGTCCTGAATCCAGCTGGACACTTTTAGAGACAGGTACCAGTTATACAGCCAATACCGCCGGCGAATACCGTTTGGTAATTGATAACTCAGGCTGTCAGGCTGTTTACTATTTTAACGTAGACAAAAACAATCTAAATCCTCAGTATGTAATTAAGAGCAGGATATGTGGCTCTCCGGGAGAGATTAAGGTAACAAACGTAGGTGCAGGTTATGAGTACCAGTTTAGAAACCAGTCAACAGGAGCTATAGTTCAGGCATATTCCACTAATGATACATATACCGTAAATGCTGATGGTGTTTACTATGTAGAGATCCGCCAGGTAGGTGTAACCGATGGCTGTGTGTTTACGATAGGTAACCTTGGTATGACCAATGCAACTTTAGATGCTACCATTACAGTTGTTGACAAAACATGTAGCACTACTGATCCTGCAAGTATAACAATTCAGCCGCTTGGATTACAGTTTGTAAACCCTAACCAGCAATACAGATATACTATTACCGGTCCTGCTACGATAACTTCACCGTGGATCAATAATAGTAATCCTTATACATTTAACAACCTTGCACCGGGTACTTATACTGTTACTGTTGTAAATAACGGTACATGTACTCTTACAAGGACAGTAACAATAAACGATTACAGCAATCCTCAGGCTACAGCAGTTGTACAGCAAAGTATAACATGTGACCCGGGAATAATAAGAATTACGGCTACAGGTGGTAAAGCACCATATAGCTTTGCCGCTTACAGCAAAGACGGGGTTGTATACAATCCTGCAGAGCCTTATTTCTCTGACGGGCTTTATGAGGTTACTGCTGCCAATGCAGGTACTTATGTATTTGTAGTGGTAGATGCTAACGGCTGTATCGTAAACTCTAATGCCGTTACAATTACTGCCATTACGCCAACCATTACTACTGCATTTACTAACCCTAAATGTTTAGGAGAAAACAATGGTACTATTACCGTAACAGCTACAGGATCGGGTATTACTTATGAACTTACAGATTCTTCAGGTACAGTAACGCCAAGTACAACAGGTAGCTTTGTTAACCTTGCGCCGGGTACTTATACAGTTGATGTAATACAAACTACACCAACTAATGTTTGTAGAATCCCACGCACTTTTACGCTTGTTCCGGCAACAGCCATAACAGCGCCAACGCCAACCATAACAGCACCGTTAACCTGTATATCAAATGCTACTATTACAGTAGGTAATGCTTCGGGAGGTACAGGCCCTTATGAATACAGCATAAACGGTACTACATTTGGAACGTCTCAGACATTTACAAATATTACAGCGGGTACTTATACTGTAACGGTTAGAGATGCTAACGGATGTACTTTCCAGACGGCATCGGTAACAGTCAATACACCACCGGCAATTACAGCAGTAAATGTTACTCAGACTCCTGTAACATGTCCGGCACAAACATCGGATGTAACACTTACTGCTACGGGCGGTACAGGTACTTTTATTTATACTATTACAGCTCCGGCTTCGGCAGCTGCATCTAATACTACAGGAGTATTTACCGGACTTGCACCAAATACATACAGTTATTTGGTTACAAATAATTTTGGCTGTACACGTACAGGAAGCTTTACTGTAAATCCAATCACACCTGTAAGCGTAACCGGCTATCTGATGAAGCCTGTTGCTTGTATTGGTACTTCTACAGGAGCAATACGTTTTAATATAAGCGGTATTGGGTCAACCTACAATTATACGATAACTTCGTCTGCTGGAGCTACGGTAATCACTCCGGCTACGGTAAATGGAGCTAATTCAAATCCAATATTCTTTAACAACGTTGCAGCTGGTACTTATACGATAACGGTAACAAATCCTGTTACAAACTGTACAGCTTCAGCATCTGTAACAGTAACAGCACCTACAGCAGCTCTTGCGGTTACAACTACGCTGGTACAGCCTACATGTACCGTAGCAACCGGAACTGCAACGGCTAACGTTACAGGCGGATGGGGTAGTAACATATACACGATTACTGGCCCAAGCCCAAGTACAACACCAAGTGCTCCTCAGAGTTCGCCTACGTTTACAAATCTAGCAGCGGGAACATATGAAATAACAGTAACCGATTTGAACGGTAACGGATGTATTGTAACATCGGCCAGCTTTACTATTCAGGCAGACGGGCCTCCGGTACTTACCGTGACAGGTTCAGATCTTTGTCTTCCTTCATCTTTCATTACTGTTGAAGTAACTGCGGGAACAGGTAAAGCTCCATTCCAGTTCAGCCTTAATGGCGCAGCTTATGCTGCCGGTACTGCAGCTGATGGGACTACTTACAATAATCTTCCTGCGGGCACCCATACTATTACAGTAAGGGATGCTAACGGATGTACTAACACAACGACCGTAACCAGAACAATAAACGCTCAGCTTACGGCTTCAACATCTTTAACAAAAGGTATTACCTGTACTACACCTACGGCTGCTCAAATTGCAGTAACTATAGGTGGTGGTCAGGCATCATATACATATGAAGTAACAACTGATGGAGGTACTACATATGCAGCACCGGTAACAGTAACAGGTTCGTTTACCTATACTGCAGCTACAGCAGGCAATTACCAGTTCCGTATTACTGATGCAGCAGGATGTATAGTTACCACACCGGTAAGAACGGTGGCACCATTGGTACAGCCAGAATTTACTTTTGGAACGACTACAGATGTTACATGTAACGGAGCCAATACTGGTGCCCTTACAGTAACTATTGATACTACAAAAGGAGTATCTCCACAAATTACGAATGTGTTAAATACAACTACAGGTAGTAGTTTTGGTACACAAACAAGCGGTTTACCAGCCGGTACTTATGAAGTAACAGTTACAGATGCCAATGGTTGTACTGTAACACACACAGAAGATATAGATGAGCCGGATCCGATTGCCTTTAACTATGATAAAACCGATATTTCATGTAACAATCCGGGAGGTATTGCATACGGTCAGATCGTAGTAGGTTTTGGTGGCGGAGTTACCGGTGGTGTCGCTCCTTATACTTATACTGTAAGTAATAATTTTGGTGATGTACTTCCGGTTCAGACAAATATGACCGGGGCACCATATACATTCATGATTGTAAACTATGGTATCTACACAATTGAGGTAACGGATGCTAACGGATGTACATCTACAATAAATAATATTGTTATTGCATCTCCGCCAAATGCACTTGATATTGATGTTAGCTCAACTGTAGATTGTGTTAACGGTGGTACAGCTACTGTAGAAGTAGGTGCAGTTATCATTGGTAGCACATATAAATTTGCGATACTAACGCAAAGCAGCCTGCCGTTTGTTGCTAACGTAGCTACAGACTACAAAGATGCTGATGTAGGAACTCCTACAATAGCGACATTCAATAACCTTATACCGGGTGTTCTGTATACTTTTGTAGTATGGGATACAACTACCGATTGTTATTATTTTGAGCAGGCGGATTATCCAATCCCTACAAACTCTACTATTACAACAACTACGGTTATACCAAATAACGTAACGTGTTTTGGCGAGGCCGATGGTAATGTAGGATTTACATTTACCGGATACAGCGCTACAACGACTCAGATTAAATATGAGATTTTCAGGTCTCCTTCAAACCTTACAACAGGTATAACAGATACTATACCTACAACAGGGACTTCAACTACGGTTAATAGCATCCCGGGCGATTTGGCTCCTGGCGATTACGTAATCGTTTATACTGAAATTGATGGTTCCGTTGCAGGATGTAGCCAGTCATCGGCAAGTTTTGAAATCAACCAGTCGGCAACAATGCTTGTAGCATCGGCTGTAGTAACTAAAAACGACAATTGTGATACCAATGCAGGTGTCATTACGGCTTCGGCTACATTTGGTACAGCGCCATATTCATACCAGCTGCTATCAGATGTGGCTCCTGCACCTACCGAAACTACATGGGCAGGACAGGCTTCGCCGGTATTTAATGCAGAAGGTGGTGATTACATTGTATATGTAAAAGATGCCAACGACTGTATTAAACCTTTCTCAATAACATTGCCTACAGATGTTTCTCCGGTAATTACTGCTGTAATGACCCCGGGAATACAATGTAGTGCTGCTGAAGGAGGCTTTAGTATTGATGTAACCCAGACTGCAGGTAATGCAGGTGGTTATACCTATAGCCTTGACGGAGGTGCTTTTGAAACTAAAACAGCTCCGTTTATATATACTGATCTGGCTTCAGGCAACCACACTGTACAGGTTATGGATGCTAACGGATGTACTATGATAGCACCGGTATCGGTTACTGTTTATCCTCCTCTAAGTGTAACTGCACAGCCTACTGTTCAGCCTGCATGTGCGGATAATGACGGTGAGATTGAAGCAGAAGGCGATGGTGGTTCAGGAAACTATACTTATGAGCTTGCAGGACCTGTTAATGTGGCGGCTCAGCCAAGTCCACAGTTTACAGGGCTTCCTCACGGTACCTATACGGTAACTATAACCGATACTACTACATTATGTACTGAAGACGTGGCAGTAACACTGGAAGATGCTATTGAGATTCTTCCGGCCGATATCACTTTTGATCAGGTAGATGTAGCATGTAATGGCGAATCAGATGGTGTTATAAATGTTTATTTAGCAGCTACCAATACTGATATTCCTTACACTTACTCGCTAAACGGAGGTACGCCACAAACAATATCTCAGTTTACAGGTTTGGCAGCAAATACTTATACTATTGATGTAACATCCGGTAAAGGATGTACAGAACAAATTACGGTAACAATAGCTGAGCCTTCTCAGCTGGCTATAGATGTACCTGGAATTGTAGTAACACCATTTGCGTGTAATCCGGCAGACAATACACCTACTGTTGCAACAGTTACATTTGATGCAGTTGCAACGACAGGAACGGCTCCATACAAATACAGTATAAATGGTTCAGTATATAACGATGCACCGGATAATACTTTTAATGTTACAGATACAGGAGTACAACAGACCATAACATTATATTTAATGGATGATCATGGTTGTGTGGTTACTGAAACGATAACTATCGATCCTCTTCCGGTTATGGCAGTTCCTACTGTAACTCAGGTTACGGCAATAACATGTACTAATCCAGAAGAAATTATCCTTGCGGTAACAGGAGGTTCAGGCGAATACAGATTTGAACTTCTGCCTGACGGAACCCAGATAGAAGAACCGGGAGCTGGTGTAAGCAGCCAGAACTTTGACCTTACAGAACCGGGTACTTATGTGTTCAGGGTGACTGATCTTGTTACAGGATGCGAGATAACTACTGCTCCTTATGTTATTAATGATTTTGACCTGATAGAAGTTGAGGCTACGGCTTCTACCCCTGTAGATTGTCAGGGTTCTAGTACAGGTACTATAACTATAGATGTTCAGAACTATAATGATGCATATGACTATGAAGTACTTGACGGTACTACAATAGTAGCTTCAGGAAGCGGTGATGTAACTGTGGCGAATCCGTTTACTATTACAGGAGTACCTTCGGGTAATCTTACGGTAAGGGTTATAGCAACAGGAACTCCTTTCTGTGATGCTGTTTCAGCAGCTATAAATGTTGCTGCGCCTGCCGATGTGCTTACTGCAATTGCAACACAAACAGGCAGCGTTCAGTGTACTAACGACCAGGGTGAAATAACTGTATCTGCTACAGGCGGATGGGGTGGATATGAGTACCAACTGGTAAACACAACAACATCGACTACTATTCAGGCATTTGCCACAAACAACCAGTTTACAGGTCTTCCTGCGGGAGATTATGAACTTACGGTTAGGGATTCAAGCGGATGTGATAATGCTGTTGATACAGTTACACTAGCTCCAATTGCCCCTATCACGGCTAATATTTCAGCTTCAGCTACCGCTGTAGCTTGTAAAGATGACCAGACTGTAACTATTGAAGCTATAACAGTAGCAGGCGGACAGGGTACGTATGAATACATACTAAACACCTACGACGCTGCAGGTACTGCAATAGAGAGTAGCACAGGTGCTCAGCTAAGCCCAATATTTAATAATATTGGTGCAGGAACATACAGCATAACGGTTATTGACGGATGGAACTGTGGGCCATTTGAAACTCCGACTGTAACGATTACAGAGCCGGATCAGCTGATAGGTACGCTTTCGCTTACAGATGAGCTTTCATGTCTTACAGGTGCCGAACTTACAATTGAAGGTTTAGGCGGTACAGCTCCGTATGAGTTTAGTACTGACGGAGGTACAACGTGGAATCCATCAAACAATGCAGGTGGTACTTATTTAGTTACAATTCCGGTTAACGGAGCTGGCACATATCAGTATCAGGTAAGAGACGATAACGGCTGTGAAGCTGTACTTACAAATGAAGTTACTATCGATCCTGTCCCTGCATTAGATATTGACCTTAACCTTGATGCTGCCGAAGTTAACTGTAACGGTGTAAACAATGCTTACATACTTGCACTGGCTACCGGTGGTCTAGGAAACTATCAGTATACCCTTGTAGATGCAGCCAATGCTGTTGTTGCAGGGCCTAATACAACAGGTGAATTTGAAGATCTTGGCGCAGGAACATATTATGTTCGTGTAAACAGCGGCGATTGTGAACTTACATCTCCGGTAATAAATATTACAGAGCCGGATCCGCTGGTTGTAACTTTTGATGTTGACAACATATTATGTTTCGATGGTCCTAACAGTACCAACGGACGTATAACGGTTAACACTACAGGTGGAACTGCCCCTATGCAATATGCAATTTCACCAAATCTTGACCAGTTCTTTAACAGTAATATATTCTATCCGCTAACAGTAGGAACTTATGATGTACTTACTCAGGATGCGAATGGCTGTTTCTATTTAGAGACCATTACGATCACTCAACCGGATCCGATTGAGGCTACCATTGATTATGTTCAGGATGAAGCATGTCTTGGTGCCGGTGATGGTATTATTGAAGTATCGCTTACAGGAGGTACAGGTACTTATGAGATCAGTACTGATGATATTACTTATGTTGCTGTAACAGGTACTTCATATACGCTGACAGGACTGCCTTCAGGACTTACTACAGTATATGTAAAAGACCAGAACGGTTGTAGCCTTAACCCTCCTATGGAGCAGCCTATCCTACCGGGTGTAGATATGGATCCTGAGGCTACAGTAACACCAACATGTGTGGCTAACGCGCCTAATAACGATGTAACCATTACAATTATTCCTGGAGTAGATCCGGCTAACGTAACCTACTCTATAGATGGTGTTAACTATCAGTCGTCTAATGTGTTTACAAATGTTGGCCTTGCACCGGGTACTTATGTTGCTTATGCAAGACACATTGTTCCGGTTACGAACCTTACATGTATACAAACAGATAATTTTGTAATTGATACATATATTGCTATTTCTGCTTCGGTAACAGCAACTACAGATGTAAACTGTTTTGGTGATGCTACAGGAGAGATTACGGTAACAGCAACAGGTGGAACAGGAACACTTAGCTATGCCATTGCAGATGCAGATGTTCTTCCGCTTGCCTTTGGTACTTACCAGGCTACAGGAGTGTTTACAGATCTTGCAGCAGGTAACTATGCGGTGAGCATAATGGATGACAACCTTGGTTGTGAGACTCAGGTAACAGCTACTATTGCTGAACCGGCTGCGCCGCTTGCGGCTACAGCAGACTCTCAGACAAACATTCTTTGTTTTGGAGATGCTACCGGAGATGCTACAGTTAGCGTTACAGGAGGTACAGTACCTTATACTTACAGCTGGGATACTACTCCTGCTCAGACAACTGCTACGGCTACAGGCCTTACAGCAGGTACTTATACAGTAACAATTACTGACGATAACGGTTGTACGACCACACAATCGTTCACCATTACGGAGCCGGCAGCACCGCTTACGGCTACAGCAGACTCTCAAACCGATGTTCTTTGTTATGGTGAGGCTACGGGAGATGCTACAGTTAGCGTTACAGGAGGTACAGGAGCCTATACTTACAGCTGGGATACTACGCCTGTTCAGACAACTGCTACAGCTACCGGCCTTACAGCAGGTACTTATACAGTAACTGTAACTGATGCTAACGCTTGTACAACTACACAGTCGTTCACCATTACGGAGCCGGCAGCACCGCTTGCTGCTACAGCAGGAGCACAAACAGATGTTCTTTGTTATGGTAATGCAACAGGTTCTGCTACTGTAAATGTAACAGGCGGTACAACAGCCTATACTTATAGCTGGGATACTACCCCTGTTCAGACAACTGCTACAGCTACCGGCCTTACAGCAGGTACTTATACAGTAACTGTGACCGATGCTAACGGTTGTACGACAACACAGTCGTTCACCATTACACAGCCTGCTTTACCGCTTGCATCTACAGGAGGACCACAAGTAAATGTTCTTTGTTATGGTAATGCAACGGGTTCTGCTACAGTAAATGTAACAGGTGGTACAGGAGCCTATACTTATAGCTGGAATACTACTCCTGTTCAGACAACTGCTACGGCTACCGGCCTTGCAGCAGGTACATATACGGTAACTATAACCGATGCTAACGGTTGTACGACTACGCAGTCGTTTACCATTACGCAGCCTGCAGCACCTCTTGCTGCTACAGCAGGTGCCCAAACAAACGTTCTTTGTTATGGTAACGCAACAGGTTCAGCTACAGTAAATGTAACAGGCGGTACAACAGCTTATACTTATAGCTGGAATACTACTCCGGTTCAGACAACTGCTACAGCTACCGGCCTTACAGCAGGTACTTATACGGTTACGGTAACTGATGCTAACGGATGTACGACTACACAGTCGTTCACAATAACACAGCCTGCAGCGCCATTATCTGCTACGACAGGTGGTACACAAACAAATGTTCTTTGTTTTGGCAATGCTACGGGTTCAGCTACAGTAAATGTAACAGGAGGTACAATACCTTATACTTATAGTTGGAATACTTCTCCGGTTCAGACAACTGCTACGGCTACCGGCCTTACCGCAGGTACTTATACAGTAACAGTAACTGATGCTAACGGATGTACGACTACACAGTCGTTCACCATTACGCAGCCGGCAGCGGCACTTGCTGCTACAGCGGGTGGACAAACAAATGTTCTTTGTTATGGCGCGGCAACAGGTTCGGCTACAGTAAATGTAACGGGTGGTACAACAGCTTATACCTATAGCTGGAATACTACTCCGGTTCAGACAACTGCTACGGCTACCGGCCTTACAGCAGGTACTTACACTGTGACCGTGACTGACGCTAATGGTTGTACAACTACGCAGTCGTTCACAATTACGCAGCCTGCTTCAGCAGTAACTGCAACAACAACACATACTGATGAGCAGTGTTTAGGAGATAATAATGGTAGTATTACAGTAATGCCTCAGGGCGGTACTGCACCATATACTGCAAGCCTTAACGGAGGAGCAGCTACACCTGTGCCTGCAGCACCTGCGGGAACACCAATCGTGTTCAACGGACTTGGAGGAGGTAACTACACTATTGTTGTAACCGATGCTAACGGTTGTACCGTTTCTTCTACAACAACAGTACTTACTGGTATAGTAATTAATCCGACTGTTTCAACAACACAGGAGTGTGATATGGTAACAGTGGTGGTAAGTGTAGATCCATCGGTTGTAGGTCAGGTTACCTACTCACTTGATGGTGGAGCACCTCAGGCATCAAATACTTTTGTTCAGCAACTTGACCCTGCGGTACCTCACACTGTAACAGTGGTACATACTCAGGGATGTTCGAGAACAACTGATCCATTCACTGTTGCTCCGGTAGTTCCAATCGTACTTGACCCGGCAAATGTAAACGTAACCAATATTGCCTGTCATGGTAAAGACGTTGGATCTATTACCGTAAATGCAACAGGTGGTACAGGTCCACTACAGTATGCAATTACATGGACATTTTGGCCTACGCCATTCTATGGCCCGTCAAACACATTCAACGACCTGTTAGCGGGTACTTATACCATCCATGTAAAAGACGCGATGGGATGTGTGGAAACAATAGATGTTACCATTACAGAACCTGCCGATGAGCTTGTTATCGCGGCAGCAGTAGGACAGCATGAAAGCTGTGTTAATGCTCACGACGGTGCTATCGATATTACATCGATTACAGGTGGTACGCCACCATACTATGTGGCACTTGATTCTCCGGTTAACTTCCAGCCTTACGATGCAGCTGCGGCTCCTGACTTTGCTGGTCTGTACGGACGTGCACTTGCATATGACGTTTATGTAAGAGATGCTAACGGTTGTTATGCTAAAGTTCAGGTAACAATAGAAAGAGGTGTGAACCTTGTACCGGGTATCCAGACAGTATTAAGCTGTGTGAACAATGTACCGGTTAATACGGTTACTGCAACGCTAAATGCTAATATCAGCAATGTAGAATACAGGCTTGAAACTGCTGCAGGTGCACTTATTCAGGATTTCGATCCTAATAAAACATGGGAACTTGCACCTGGAAGCTATGTTTATACTGTGAGACATATCAACGGATGTCAGAAAGACTTCGCATTTACAGTTCAGCCACGTGTGCCTATTACTGTAACTTCGGTTACACCGGTAGATGCAACATGTAATGGAAATGCTGATGGTACACTAACTGTTGTAGCAACAGGAGGTACAGGTACACTTAGCTATGGTATATCTCCGGATTATGTAATGAGCAGCAACCCTGTGTTTACAGGATTACCTGCCGGAACTTACACTATCAGGGTACAGGATCAGTACGGATGTTATGTAGACTTTACTAACTTCCCTGCAATAGGCGAACCGGCAGCTATTACAGTTACCGATGTTATGAACCTTCCTGAAAACTGTGTTGATGATAATGATGCAGCATTCGAAATTGCAATAGCAGGAGGTAATGCTCCTTATGCAACTAGCCTTGATGCAAGCGGTCCGTTTGTGGCTGATCAGACATTGTTCGATAACCTTGATTCAGGTACATATACGGTTTATGTACAGGATGCGAATGGTTGTACAGCAACGCATGAGGTAATATTGGTTTCACCACTTGATATCAATGCAACGGCACAGGTTGTATATAATTGTGACGAGAATACAGTTACTATAGTTACTAATAGTGCTGTTAATCCTGGAGAGCTTACATATAATTTAGTAGGTCCTAAGGGTAATAATCCGCCACAAACATCAAATGTGTTTGCTAACCTTGAAGATGGAAACTATGAGGTAGAAGTGGTAAATACGGTAAGCGGATGTACAGATGAGGTTGCGTTCACTATTACAAGTGTTCCTGATCTGGCAATATCAGTAGCAGAAAGCGGACTGAACCAGGTTAAGGCTACAGTAGTAGGTGGTCAGGGTCCTTACCAGTATACGTTTGATGGTAATAGTACAGGTTCTAATAATACATTTACTTACTTCGCGAGCGGTACTTATGAAATTACCGTGACCGATAGCAGAGGATGTACCAGAGTAACAACTATAACCGTAGAATTTATAGACATTATACTTCCGGATGTTGTAACTCCTGACGGAGACGGACAAAATGATACATGGTCTCCTGGTAATACGGCTAATTATCCAAACATCAAATCTGAGATATTTGACCGTTACGGACGTAAACTTGCCACATTGAGACAAGGACAGTCATGGGATACTATTTATGATGGTAGCCCTATGCCAACCGGAGATTACTGGTTCCTGGTTAAACTGGGAGATGAAGATGACAGAAGCTTTGTTGGACACTTCACTATTTACAGATAAAATTAATGACGGCCACGCTTACTACATGGCGTGGCCTGAATTAAAAATTTCAATTTGGACAAAAACTTTAAGGACACAATGAAAAAAATATATACCCTGTTAGTACTAATCATAGTCTTCCCGTTTGTAAATGCGCAGGAGCTTAACATACCAACATTTACGCAATATCTGGCAGACAACCCTTTTATCATTTCTCCGGCCTATGCCGGTATTGGGGACTATGTTAAAATAAGGGCCAACGGCCTTACGCAATGGGTAGGAGTAAAGGATGCTCCCGATAACCAGTCGCTGGCTGCCGACGCAAGGATAACAGCTCACGATGGGGTAGGGATATTTCTTTATAATGACAAAAATGGTTACACCAGGCAGTATGGAGGAAGGATATCTTATGCGCACCACCTTATCCTGGACGATTATTATGAGCAGTACCTTTCGTTAGGTTTGTCATACAACCTGAACCAGTTTAAGATTGATATTGAAGATATCCAGACACCGGATGGTTCGATAAACAATAACCGTTATACCATCAACCATAACTTCGATGTATCGGCATTATACCGTCAGGGAGCTTTTTATGCCAGCTTTACCGCAGGTAATATACTGAACAAGGACATTGATGTATACGGAATAAATGAACCTAAAAAATTAAGGAATTACCAGGTGTATACCGGTTATACTTTTAAAGGCAGCGGTAATTTTGAAGTAGAGCCTTCGGCATATTTCCACTACTTTGAGGCTGATGGAAGATCAAGTACCGACCTTAACCTTAAGTTCCGTTATCTGGATAACGAGAACTATTACTGGGCAGGGGTTAACTATCGTTTCCTTAATGACCAGTTTGGAGATCCGCTAAGTATAGGTCCAATGGTGGGTGTAAAGTATCATAACTTTTACTTTGCTTACTCATATCAGGTTACTACAAACGAGTTGTTAGCGTATAATAACGGAACACACATGGTAACCTTAGGACTTGACATCTTCCAGGGTGTAAGTAACTGTCCGTGTACAAACGGAACACACTAAGATATTTAAGACTCAGATTCCCCCAAGTTTCTGATCACGATCACTCTGTGATTAATCTAAAAGCCCCGCATCGCGGGGCTTTTTCATTTTATAGTTAATCAGGAGTATTAACCCTGAGCTTTCTTTCTCAATCCCAAAACTGTAATCCCAAAACAGGCAACGCACCATAGTAATAATTGCCAGGTAACTACAGGCCATCCTCCGGCATCCCAACAGGAGATACCTACAAAAGTACCCAGTGAGCCTCCTATAAAGTAGCTTGTCATATAAGCGGTATTGATGCGGCTGTGCGCTGTGGCATCAAGAGTGTAGATGGTAGCGATATTGGTTACCTGTGTGGCCTGTACGCCAACATCGAGCAGCAGTACCGTAATAATGAACGCGACTACCGATTCAGGCATGGCCATTACGAGCAGTATGGAGATAAACACCATGCTGATGGAGATTACCTGCGAGCGTGCCGGATTGCCTTTGTCGGCAAGTTTACCAACCAATGGGGCTACCATGGCTCCACCGATAGCAAGAATACCGAACAGCCCTATAATATCCGACCCATAATGGAAGGGCGCACCACTCAGGTGAAAGGTAAGTGTTGTCCAGAACGAACAGAAGATACCAAAGGCAAGTCCGCCCAATAGTGCCGTCCTGCGTAATAAGGCAAAACGCTTAAACTGCTGTAACGCCGAACCTAAAAGCTTTACATAATTACCCTCAAACATGGTCTGTTCCCTGTCGGGTATGGTGAATTGAAAGGTTAGCGCACCCAGTGTAACCATAGCTGATGATATACCGTATACCCAGCGCCAGTTGGCCCATTCGGCAATAAGGCCGCTAAATACCCTGGCAGCAAGTATGCCTACAAGTATCCCGGTAATGATGATACCTACATTCCGTCCGCGGTTCACACTGTCCATACTCGCGGCTAATGGGAGTATTACCTGCGCGGCAACGCTCAGCAAACCTATTAAAAGGCTGAATACGCTTATCCAGAAAAAATTCTGAACGAAGGTGGTGCCTATCAGCGTACCGACAAGCAATAGCTGGAGCAGGAATATCAGTTTTTTACGGTTGACCTTATCGCCCAGGGGCGTAATAAAAAACAGGCCGAGTCCGTAACCTGCCTGTGCCAGTACTGAGAGTATACCTGCGCGGCTTTCGCTAACGCTAAAGTCGTGGGAAATGTCTTTTAATATAGGTTGATTGTAGTAAATATTGGCTACGCAAATGCCGGCAGCAGCCGACATGACCAAAAGCTGTGTTTTGGTAATAGGAGTATCCTGCATAAAATAGTTGTGTGTTTTTTTGGAACTGCAAAGTTCGGGATTTTTTTAACGCATCCGTAACTTCCGGCATCGGATCTCCGGAATCAGATTTTCTAATTCTCTTTTTCCTCCAGGATCTTGATCATCTTAAATGATTTCAGCAAATGGAACAATCCCGGAAGGATAAGCAATCCCCCGATGATAAGCGAAATTCCCATTACGTCAATAACATTTTCGGGAGCCCTGCCATCAAGCAGGCTTATTGGGCCGGTTTTGGTAATGATGAGGTTAGGGAAGTGCGTACCCACGGCAGCCCACAGAATCAGCAGCACCTGCAATCCTGCAAAAAAGCGACAGGTGATAGTGTGTCCTTTTCGGATGCTTCGCCATAAAGGGAATAGTAGTAATCCTGATAATGCCACTGCTCCCAGTGCATAGTAATTGTTCAGGAAATCGGTTATGAATTTCATGTCTTCGGCATAGCCTGTAACCAATACCGCAAGCCCTAAAAGTACTACCACAAAGGTGGCTATACCCGCCTTGCGCATATACATGCGCTTCTCATATTCGGTAGCTTCGCCAATAAGAAAAGTGGCAGAAAGGAACACGCACAGCGCACTAAAGAAACAGCCGGCCAAAATAGGGAAGGGCTGCAACCACGGGTGAATGTATACATCGGCAAAATTGACTGTAGCCGGATCTTCGGGAATGATGATGTTTCCGCTTATCAGTGTCCCGAATGACATTCCTAAAAAGATAGGAGTAACCAGACAGGAGAATTCAAACATACGGTCGTAGAGCAGCTGCGATTTGTCTTTTACGGCATCGTAATGACGGAAGACAAAAGCCACACCACGAAGGGTAATGCCCAACAGAACGAGCGTAAGCGGAACATGCAGGTAAACGATGATAACATTGTAAAACGCAGGGAAGGCAATCCATAGGATTACGATAAGGATAATGATCCAGATATGGTTGGCCTCCCAAACGGGACCCATAACACTGTATACTGTTTTCTTGATAGATTTCGTATGATCGGCAGAGGAGAAGAGTTCCAGTATGCCCGCGCCAAAGTCGGCACCGCCCAAAAGCACGTACAGGAAGAACGAAAACACGGTAAAGAACAATACTACATACAGCATAGCCTTAGATTTTAGTGTTGAGTACTTTTATTTGTCGGGCCATAAGCCAGGTTACGGCAACAGAAAGCGTGATATACAGCAGCACATACATGTAGAAGCTATAGATCATGCCCGGCATTGGGGTAACGGCATCTTTGGTCCGCATCACGTTATGGATAATCCATGGCTGGCGGCCCACTTCGGTTACGATCCATCCTGCTTCAAGTGCAAGGAAGCCTACAGGGCTCAGCAGAGCGAAATAAAACCAAAAACGCTTCTTATCCTGCCAGTGTTTCTTTTTTAGGCTTATGAAATATACGATAGCCGAAAACATAAGCAGCGTACCCAAGCCTACCATCATCTGAAAGGCATAATGCGTAATGGCAACAGGAGGGCGGTCTTCTTCCGGAAAGTCGTTAAGGCCTTTCACTTCGGCATCAAAATCGCCAAAGGAAAGAAAAGATAATGCTTTTGGGATTTCGATCTTATGGATTACTTCTCCTTTTTCTTCATTAACGATACCGCCGATGTAAAGTGGTGCACCCTTTTCGGTTTCATAATGCGCTTCTAGTGCGGCAAGTTTCGCCGGCTGGCGTTGTGCTATGTCTTTGGCAGAAAGGTCACCGCTCAATGGTTGCAGCAGTGCCGCTATAGAACCGAAGAGTATTGCAATCTTAAAAGCTTCTTTGTGCAGGGTAATATTCCGGTTCTTGTAGATCTGCCAGGCATGAATACCGGCTACGGCAAACGAGGTAGCGGCAAAAGCTGCCAGCGTCATATGTAACGCCTGTGTGAACCATGCCGGATTAAGAAAAGCCTTTACCGGATCGATATTCAGGAACTCACCATTAATGTAATCGAAGCCGGAGGGAGCATTCATCCAGCTGTTGGCCGAGACAACCAATATTCCGGAGAGTATCCCTGATGCCCCTACAATTATTCCCGTAACGAGATGGAATTTCTCGTTGAGCTTGTTCCACCCGTAGAGGTAAAAGCCCAGGGCAACGGCTTCTATAAAAAAGGCGGCACCTTCAAGCGAAAACGGCATCCCGATGATAGGCCCGGCGTGTATCATGAACTTAGGCCAGAGTAATCCCAGCTCAAAAGAGAGGGCTGTACCCGATACGGCTCCGGTGACAAAAAAAATGGCTACACCTTTTTGCCAGGATTTTGTGAGCGTTAAAAAAATGGGATTTTTGGTCTTTAGCCATTTGTAATGGGATATTACCATAAAAAAGGGCATGACCATACCTATACAGGCAAAAACAATGTGGAAGATAAGAGTGAATGCCATTTGCATTCGTGCTGCATCTAAATTATCCATAAGCGGTGTGATTTAGGCTTATCAAAGATACTTCACAAACGCCGGATAACCTCGCGGAAACACTTAAATTTTGAAGGATTTTTTACTTTTCCAGTAATAGAATCTACCCTACCTTTTTGATTACGTAAGTTACGATTGCCCAGATAACGAACTGGTTGTCTTCGGTAACTTTTATAGGCGGATAATCCGGATTTGCAGGCATAAGGTACAAGCAGTCGGTTTCCAGTTTGAGGCGTTTGACGGTAAACTCGCCATCGATAAGGCATACGGCAATTTTACCATCGGCAGGTTCAAGGCTGCGGTCTATTACCAGGATATCGCCATCATCAATGCCGGCATCGGTCATAGAATTACCCGCGACCTTTATGTAAAAAGTTGCGAGAGGATTCCTGTCTGCCAGATGTTTGTTGAGGTCAATCTTATACTCCATAAAATCCAGTGCCGGCGAAGGAAAACCTGCCTTTACAGCATGGGATACAAAAGGCTGTGATGTACCGCTCTCGAAATCGGGAGGGTGTACTGATACAGCAGGTTTGTTGTTTTTCTTTATTGGCATTGTACTACGAGTATATCATTAATATCGGTGGTGTAACGCGGTGAAAGCATTTTCTGGTTCATATCCCAGGTCTTTTCAGCCTGGGCTGCGAGGCGTATCTTGCGTCCGCCGTGTTTGGTATTTACATGGTCCATAGCTTTCATCAGTGCTATATGGCGCGGGTCTTCATCAGTAAACAGGTTGAACTGTTTGGCATTGTCCGGAATGAGCTCGGTTACAACCACACCTGCTTTTTTGAATTTGATGGTGTCGGTATTTTCCAGCATGTTTTTTAGCAGCTGAACGGCAGCATTACTTATGGTAAGTGCCGAGTTGGTTGCATAGGGAAGCGTAACAGACCTGCTGTAATGATACTTAGGATTGTCGATACTGTGCTTATCGGCTACAAGCATAACGATAATAGTATGGCATAGCGAGTTTTGCTTTCGCAGCTTTTCGGCAGTAACGGTAGCAAAGGTAGATACCCTTTCGCGTATCAGGTCGTAATCTTTTAACTGTTTTGGGAAACTTCGGGTAGTGGCAATGCTTTTTTTCTTTTCGGGAACTTCGCCGCTGCCTATGGCCGGAACGCCTTCAAGTTCGCATTTGATACGTTTGCCTACAACGCCCATCTCGTTTTGTATCCACTGTTCCATATGTGGCTGTACAAAATCATAGGCCGTAAATACATTGCGGGCTTTTAGTTTTTTGACGGTTCGGTAGCCGATGCCCCAGACATCTTCAATTTTAAGCCATTTTAATGCTTTGATCCGTTTTTCTTCAGAGTCTATAACATAGGCTCCCTTTGTCCTGTCGGGATATTTTCGGGCAATACGGTTAGCAGCTTTGGCCAGTGTTTTTGTTGGTGCTATACCTACACACACCGGAATGCTGAGCCATTTCATTACCCTTGTCTTTATAGCAATGCCATAGGTATGATAGTCTTCAATTGCAACTCCGTAAAAATCGAGAAAAGCTTCGTCAATACTGTATTCTTCAACATTTGGGGTAAATGTTCGCAAGATTCCAAAAACACGGTCACTGAGGTCGCCGTACAGCGAATAATTACTGGAAAATACTTTTACATTATCAGCCCTAAGCTGATCACGGACCTTAAATTCGGGAGCACCCATAGGTATGCCCATGGCTTTGGCCTCATCACTTCTCGAAATAATGCAGCCGTCGTTGTTAGATAATACCACAACAGGCCTTCCCTGCCATTGCGGCTGGAAAACCCTTTCACAGGATACATAAAAATTATTACAGTCTACGAGGGCATACATACTACAAAATTAGATATTCTCAGTTTACAGTAATCATTTTTCAACGTTAAAAAGCGACTGTTAAACTCCTGTTAACTAACCTTGGGATAACAGGCATTTCGCGGGCTTATGCGTAAATTTAAGATACATTTTAAAATTTATACATTATGTCATTATTAAAAGACAAAGTGGCTGTAGTTTCCGGTGCCGGTTCGGGTATTGGGCGTGCAGTTGCCGAAGCCTATGCCCGCGAAGGTGCAAAAGTTGTTATAACAGATATAAACGAAAATCACGGTAATGATACCGTAAAAGCAATAAAGGAAGCCGGAGGAGAGGCTTTTTTTGTTAAGGCTGATTCCTCTGTTGCAGAAGAGAATAAAAAACTGGTGGAAGCTGTTGTAGCCAAATATGGAAGACTTGATATTGCGTGCAATAATGCAGGTATGGGTGGCCCTGCTGCTCCAACAGGAGAATATGACCCTGCTGCATGGGATAAGGTAATTGCCTTAAACCTTAATGGTGTGTTCTATGCCTGCCGATATGAAATTGAGCAGATGCTGAAGAATGGGGGCGGGAGTATTGTAAACATAGCTTCAATACACGGTACGGTAGCTGCACCAATGAGTCCTGCCTATACAGCCTCTAAGCATGGGGTAGTGGGACTTACTAAAAATATAGCTTCGGAATATGGCGAAAAGAACATCCGTTGTAATGCTGTAGGCCCGGGATATATCGAGACTCCTTTACTTACCGATCATCTTAACAAAGATATGATGGAGGCAGTTGCCGGTAAAAGTACTATGAAACGATTGGGAACACCTCAGGAAATTGCAGAGCTGGTTTTATTCCTGAGTTCAGATAAATCTTCATTCACCACAGGCAGTTACGTTATTGCCGACGGAGGTTATACTTCTATTTAATTCAGGGTTTGTTATAAAAGTAAAAGGCCACCGGGTAAAACGGTGGCCTTTTGGTATTTATGTTAGTTTTTGTTTTACATGTTTAAAAGCCCAAGAACAAAGTCCGGGTAAAGTCCCATACCAATGTTTAATAGTATAGAAAGTACTGCAACTATGGTATACATTACCGGGGTAGGCTGTTTTTCGCTGATATCCTCTTTAGTATACATAGCCAATATCAGTTTAAAATAGTAACCCACACTTACAATAGAGTTAAGGATGGCTATAATTACGATAGCTACGTGGCCAGTACTCAAGACCTGGTTGAACAGGAAAAATTTGGCAAAGAAACCTGAGAAAATTGGTATACCTGCCATTGAAAGCAATGAGCACGTTAATACCGCAGCCATTAGAGGGTTGCGTTTTCCAAGTCCGTTAAAATTGTATACCTCTTCGTTTCCTTTGTCGCCACAAACCGAAAGCACTACAGCAAAGGCTGCAATACCAGCAAGGGCATAAGCAGCAGTATAGTATAAAAGCGTTGCAGAAGAACTAATTGGATTAAAGAATACCATTAGCATAAACCCTGCATGCGATATACCTGAAAAAGCCAACATACGTTTTACATTGGTCTGCACTAATGCAGTTATGTTACCTACCGTCATAGAGAGTATAGAAACAATGCTTATTATTGTAATATAAGTACCCGGTACAGTCAGGTTGAGGCTTGTCATAAGTTTAAAGAATGCTGCAATAGCCGCAACTTTTGTAAGCGTACTCATGGTAGCTGTTGTTAGCGCAGGAGAACCTTCATATACGTCCGGTGCCCAGAAATGGAAAGGAACGGCAGCAATTTTGAAAAGCAGCCCTATCGACATCATTACAATCCCGATAAAGAACCAGGCCGGTATTGGCTGGTTTTCAAGAATTTTTCCATAGATAACTGAAGTGTCAAATGAACCGGTAGCACCATATATAAGTGCAATACCAAAAAGGATGAAACCAGATGCAAAAGCTCCCATAAGGAAATATTTCATACCCGCCTCGTTACTTTTAAGGTTCTTTGGCTGACTGGCGGCCAATACGTAAAGGGCAATTGAAAGAATTTCTATACCAAGGAAGAACATAGCAAGGTTTCCAAAAGACACCATGGCAATAGCTCCTGTTAGAAGGAAAAGTTTGATAGCGACAAAATCGGATATTTTGGCTTTGTGTTCTTTGTGGAAATCAGGAGTGAGCGCAACCAGGAATATGGTAAGGATTATGAATAAGCCCGAAAAAGCAGCTGAAAAATTATTGGTAATCACCATGCTGTTAAAGTAGCGGTTGTAATGACCATAATCAGGGAATGTAAGTGTAAGTGCCCCCAATAAACCTAAAATGGTAATGGGTACAATGGCTTTTCTTAAATTAAAAATTTCAGCTATAAGGCATATAAGCCCTAATCCCGCAATAGCTATTAATGTATACATCTTATATTGGGCTTAATTAAATCTGTTTATAATTTGAACAATCTTCTCAAGGTCCGGAGTGATAAATGCTTCTATCGGTTTAGGATAGATACCAAAGAAAATCAATACGGCAATGATGATAACAAACACAACACCTTCTCCAAATTTCACATCGGCAAATGGTTTTGCGTTCTGCTCACCAAGCATTACCTGCTGGAACATTTTTAGCATATAAAAAGCACCAAGTATGATTGTTGTTCCTGCAATAACAGCAAACCAGATGTGTGTTTGGGCCATGCTGTAAAGCAGTTCAAATTCTCCAACGAAGTTAAAGGTAAGCGGCATAGCAACCGATGCCAGTACCAGTATCATGAACATTGAGGCAAATTTAGGGGTTTGTACCCTTATACCTCCCATTTCGCTTATTTCACCTGTAGTATAACGGCGTGATATGATCTCGGCTGCGTAAAACAATCCTACTACCACAAAACCGTGAGCCAGCATCTGAAGGAAAGCACCGCGTAAACCGTCAAGTGTAAGTGTATAAGCACCGGCAGCAATAAGTCCTACGTGGGCAAGAGATGAATATGCAAGAAGTTTTTTAAGGTCGGTTTGTTTCAGTGCAAGTATAGATCCGTATATAACACCGGCTATACAAAGGCCAACAAATACATACATTAATTCTGTTGCCGGTTGTGGCGCTATAGGCAACTGCCATCTGATGATGCTGTATATTGCCATTTTAAGCATGATACCCGATAAAAGCATTGTACCGGCAGCAGGCGATTTTTGATATACATTAGCCTGCCATGTATGGAAAGGTATAATTGGAATCTTGATAGCGTAGGCCAAAAAGAAAGCCAGAAATATAAAAAATTGCTCGTTTGGAGTAAGTACTGCTTTGTATAAATGAAGGCAAAGGAAAGTACCTGTTTTTTGGTAAAGGTAAATAAAGGCAACAAGCATGAACAATGAGCCAGCAAATGTGTAGATAAAGAATTTTACAACGGCTTTTTTTCTGCTTTCCCAATCGCCGTTACCCCAAATAAGGGATATGAAATAGATTGGGATCAATGAAAGCTCCCAAAAGATATAATAAACAAATCCATCTACGCTTATAAATGTACCGGCCATTGCAAATGCCATAAACATGATAAGTGCATAAAAAGCTCTTGCTTTTGCAAAAGTATTCCTGAAGGTAGATAATATGATTACAGGTGTAAGTGCTGTAGTAAGCAACAGCATGGTAAGTGATAGTCCATCGGCCTGAAAACCAAGAACAATATACGGTTTTTCTATCCAGGTCATGCTATAGCTTACAGGAAGACCCTGAGTAAAGCAATATGTAATGTAAACAGTCGCAGCAAATGCAGCAGTGCTAAAAATAAGTGCTGCTTTTGAGGCCCATTTATCACCTACAAAGTAAGTTGCTGCTGCCCCGAATAATAAGATAATAAGTACAAATGATATGTCCATCAGTTATGAATTATTTTGCCAAAAATATATAAACTACTATTGAGCAGATACCCAGCACGAATGCAAACAGGTAAAAGCCGATGCTTCCAGTCTGAAGGCTTTTACCTTCGCTGCCAAGCATATTAGCCACTTTGCCCAAGCCAAAAATAAAGCCTGAGAATGCCGCTTCGGTAACATCCCTGAAGAAGCTTCCTATAGCGTAAATTGGGTTTACAATTATGGCGGTGTAAATCTCGTCTACATAAAATTTGTTATACAATACTTTTGCAAATCCTGTAATCTCGCTGTCCTGTGCAGGTACAGCAGCCTGTTTGATGTATTTGGTATAAGCAATACCAATACCTATAAGCGCACCCACTACAGCAATACCCATAAGCATATATGCAGTACTATCAAGTTCATGGTGGTGTGCAGGTTTAGCCAATACAGGAGCAAGGTAATGATTTAGCCAGCTGTTACCCGGAAGGCTGATAACACCACCAACCAGTGCAAGTATGGCTAACACGATCAATGGCAATGTAATCAGACCCGGAGACTCATGTAAATGGTGTTTCTGCTCCTCTGTACCTCTAAAATCTTTGTAGAAAGTAAGGTAAAGCAAACGGAACATATAGAAAGCTGTCATGATTGAAGCTAATGATCCGATAACCCAAAGGGCTTTATTGTGGTGGAAAGCCGTCATTAAAATTTCGTCTTTAGAGAAGAAACCTGAGAATGGCGGTAATCCTGAAATTGCAAGTGTAGAAATAAGGAAAGTGATGAAAGTGATTTTCATTACACCTTTAAGGCCTCCCATGTTGCGCATATCCTGCTCACCATGAAGTGCGTGGATAACCGATCCTGAACCAAGGAAAAGGCATGCTTTAAAGAAAGCGTGCATTATTACGTGGAAAACAGCTATCTCATAAGCACCAAGGCCAAGAGCAAGGAACATAAACCCTAACTGAGATACTGTAGAGTAAGCAAGTACTTTTTTAATATCGTTCTGAACAAGGCCAATAGCTGCTGCTATAAGCGAAGTTAGCGCACCAACAACAGCAATTACAGATTGTACATCAGGAGCAAGGTTAAACAGGAAGTTCATTCTTGTAACCATAAATATACCTGCTGTTACCATCGTAGCCGCGTGGATAAGGGCTGAAACCGGAGTAGGTCCTGCCATCGCGTCCGGTAACCATGTGTATAGTGGCAACTGAGCACTCTTACCACAAGCACCTATGAAAAGGCATAATGCAGCAATACTCAGCCATGTTGCATCCAGTTCTTTACCAGATGAAAGGGTAGCAGCGATAGTGGTATAATCCAAAGAGTGGAATAAATATCCGATGATAAAGATACCGATAAGGAAACCTAAGTCACCAATACGGTTCATTACAAATGCTTTTTTAGCGGCACTTGCGTAACTGCTGTTCGTGAACCAGAAGCCAATTAATAGGTATGAACACAATCCTACACCTTCCCATCCAATAAACATCACGATGTAGTTTGAGCCTAATACCAATATCAACATGAAGAAGATGAATAGGTTCAAATAAGCGAAGAACTTGCCAAAGCCAGCGTCTTCGTGCATATAAGCCGTAGAGTAAATGTGGATTAAGAAGCCAATTCCAGTAATGATCAAGAGCATGATTGCGCTCAATGGATCGTATAAAAATGACAAAGGAATTTTTAAATCTCCAACGCTAATCCAATCGAAAAAGTTAACAGTGAATTGTTTTTCTACGCTTGAGCTTAGCTCGAAAAAGAAACAAACGCTAAGAACAAATGAAGCTAAAACCACCCCACTGCCAATAACGCCTACAGCACCTTTGCTCAATGT
>QFQM01000152.1 GCA_003243255.1 Flavobacterium psychrophilum
CCGGCAAAATGAAGGTATAAGGCCCCGGCAATGATCTTTTCAATATTTTAAATGTTGATGTATTGATTTGTTTCACATAATCAGACAGATTACTAAGGTCGCTGCATACAAATGAAAAATTAGCCTTATCGAGTTTAATGCCTTTGATTTTTGCAATACGCTCTAAAGCTTTACTATTGGTAATATCACACCCTAAACCATATACGGTATCGGTAGGATAAATGATGAGTCCGCCGTCTCGTAAAATCTTTACCACGCGGTCTATCTCTCTCTCATTTGGGTTTTCGGGGTAAATCTTGATAAATTGAGCCATAATTTTGTTTCTGACTTGTAAAATTACAAAAGTTGTATGAATAGTAACGTTAAAGCAAACATAAACGTTAAGCAGCGATAAACTGAAAATTACCTATTTATTGGGATTTTATTTGTCATAATCAGTTTCTAAATTTACCTAAACCAAAATCAATTTTATGAAAACAAGACAGTTACTATTGGCATTTACGGTGGGCATCATTTTTGTACTAACTGCCACAGCACAAAAAGCAGAGCAATTTGTTTTTGACGGAAATACCTACTACGGTACTAAAGCGATACCGGATGAAATTACCGGACTTTATAAATATGAAAAAACAAAAGAACCTATTGTAGAAATAAACAAAGACAGTTCAGGAAAATTTCAGCTTCACGGCGTACCGGAATATCCGGTAGAATACTGGATACAAACCGACGAAAAAGGTGTGATCCATATGCGGAAAAGTGAAGTAAATAAAAATTATCAGGTGGTACTTATCCTGAAATATGGAAGCAATGGACAAGCGGGATGGAAAGGCGAAAAAGCAGGTCAGTATGATCGTATAGAAGTAACAGTCGCATATGATCAGGGTTATGCTATAGCACTTGGCGAACGATTTAAAAAGCTATAAAAAGGAACGGTATAACCGTTCCTTTTTTATTATGTTACACTAAATATCAGGGTGTTAAAACGAATGTATAATTCTGTATATTTGTTAGAACCTTACTGCTTAACACCTTATGAAAGAGCATTTACAAACTCAAGATTCCGAAAGATGAGACCTTTGAAAGTATCATGGAGCAAAGGGAAAGCGGTGCGCAATTTCTCTTCTATGAATATGTTATTCCGAGGCCTGTCATTGCTCCGGGCAGGACTGCATCTAAAATCTATTTTGTAAAAAGAGGCGACACGAAAAGATACTATGCCAAATATAACCTCATCAACCTTATATGGGGATGGTGGGGACTCCCTTATGGCCCTGTTTATGTATATAGGGTTTCTGCCAATAACAGAAAAGGCAATAACATTACTGATGATGTTTATGCCAACCTCAACAAGGAAGATTTTGTAAAAGGAAAAGTTATTATCCGTAAAGCATCTACCCTGTTTAGGGAATTAGACAAATCCTCTTATACAGCACTTATAAAATGCCTTAAAAAGTTTAGCGAGAGAAAAGGAAGATTTACTGCTGACCCTATTATTGGCCTGTATGTGGCTTCAAAAACACCTACAATTTATATTGGTCTTGATACTGCTGATTACGAAAGGAAATACGACCTTAAAAAAGAAGTATATAAATACTTCTATTCCTATACCCTGTTTGAATTTGTGAACCTTTCCGAAACAGCTGAAATTGTTACCAAACTCAAAGAGCAGGGAATGCCTGTAGACTGTAATTAATCTACTACATTTGCATTTATCGTTTCAGGCGAAACTGATGATTTTGTGATGAATTCAAAAATGTAAACATTCATCAAAAACAGCACATAACCGTAGGCAAAATCTTCTATAGGTATTGTAAGTATACGCAATCCGATAATCTCATCGGGATTGTAGTTTACAACAGGGCTTTCCAGGCCTGTCCCTGTAAGAGTACCATTAACAGGAATAAAACCAAACATCAATATCAAATATATCAGTGTAGACCTGCCTAATGAACCATATCGGGCAATAAAGTATAAATACACAATCGCAACTATAGTTACAACCGCTGTAAGTGTGGTATACATTCTGCCATAAAATGCAAACAATACAGCTATACTAATTGCCAGTACCATAAATACTATTAGTTTAGTGTATCGCTCCACCCAACCCAGATCGAAGAATTTAATCAGGCAGAAATACGTAAACACACACGAAAAAGGAATGCATATAAAAAAAAGCCATTCTTCAACCGGCATGCCTACAAGGTTTATGCCTACTGTATACTCTTTACTAAACCACCATACACCTGCATGTGTAAACCATGCATCCCAGATAAGGAACGGCATCGCTACCATTACACTGGTTTTTATAAAAGCTCCAAAATATTTATCAAACCTGATTTTTGGATGAAAAGAAAATATAAAACAGACAACAATAGTCAGGAAATTGATAAGTAAATAGGTATATGGTTTCATTTATTGTCTTTGTTAAAATACATTTTGAAATACTTTACTGGAACCCAAAGGAACCCAAAGCATTCACCTTCATGTTTTCCTGTATGTTTATGATGCTGTTTGTGTGCCCTTCTTATGGCTAAAAGGTATGGATTCTTAGTCTTTTTAAGGAAACCGATCCTTTGGTGTATAAATATATCATGTACAAAAAAATAGGCCATCCCGTAAAGTGTTATCCCCAGCCCTATATAAAAGAGGTAATTATAACCTTGCACAGCACCAGTATACATTAAAGCAATTGCCGGAACAGCAAAGATCACAAAAAAATAATCGTTTCGCTCCAAATGACTGTCCGAACTATGGTCGTGATGATCCCTGTGCAGCGTCCACAGAAATCCATGCATTACATATTTGTGAATGACCCACGTTAAGCCCTCCATAATTAGAAATACAGGGAGTATTATAAGGAATTCCATTATTCTTTAAGTTTTATACATTCATTAATCATCTTCTGAAGCATTTCCGATTTTATAGCTGAACCGTTATGCCTGATCATTTTTTTATCTTCTTCTATGTTATCGCTATAACCTAGAAATTTAGGAGCATTCATCTGGACAGAGAGCCTGATAAAGCGTATTTCCAAATCTGCCGGGGACTGAGCAATTGATTCTTCAATATTAGCTTTACCCTGCTTAAACGTTCTCATTTTTTCGAAGGGGTTTAATGCATGCTTTGCCCAGATGGTTTGAAATGCTCCAAGATATGCCAGCTGAACAGGTTGTTTATTATTTTCGAGTTTACTTATCATTTCTTTACATAAAGCCTTGTTTCTAGCCGCCTGTGAATAGTTGTGCCTGATAATATCTAATTCCTGCGAATAACTAATAGCCACAAAGCAGGATAATAATAACATTACACAGGCCTTTCTCATACATTAGCTACTTTATATTGTACATAGCTGCTCATCATCAGGGATAACTTTTGTGAATTTGGTATCCTTATGCGTGCGTTTAGAATTTGGTGCGCCGGAGTGTTGCATATTTTCTTTAAAAGCGACAGATAATACCTGTAGGCCAGATAAACCCCAAAACGCGATGAAGCCGGAAGTTTTTTTATTCCTATCAGCGCTTCTGCAAATTCCTGCTTTATTTCTTTCTCAATACAGCATTTTACCTCGTTATTAAATTCATTCATATCAACGTTAGGAAAATATGTGCGTCCTAGAATCGAATAGTCATCCTTCAGATCTCTCAGGAAGTTTACTTTTTGGAATGCCGATCCCAGTTTCATTGCAAAAGGCTTTAGTTCATCATATTTTTCCTGACAGCCTTCTACAAAAACCTTAAGGCACATAAGCCCCACGACTTCAGCTGATCCAAGAATATATTCCTTATACAGTTCGGTATTATAATCAACCGGGCTAAGATCCATCTCCATACTTTTTAAAAACTGATCTATAAGATCGAGACCTATCTCATATTTATGAACCGTTTCCTGAAATGAATTCAGGATAGGATTCAGGGAAATCTTTTCATCCAGCGCTTCAGTAGTTTGTATTCTCAAACGTCGGATCAAAGCCTCTTTATCATAATCATGAAAGCTGTCTACTATTTCATCTGCCAAACGAACAAATCCATAAATAGCATATATAGCAGGCCTTATTTCAGGTTTAAGTGCCATGATACCCAGTGAAAAACTGGTAGAATATTTTTGTGTTGCAGCCTTACTTACCTGGTACGAAAGTTCATCAAACAGTTTTTTCATAGCGAGAGGGTATATGTTTATTAATTTCTTTAGCGACTATTTTTCCTGAAATAATCGATGGTGGTACTCCGGGGCCGGGAACCGTAAGTTGGCCTGTATAATACAGGTTCTTTAATTTAGAATTCTTTATTGAAGGTTTTAATACAGCAGTTTGCCTTAGTGTATTGGCTAACCCGTAAGCATTCCCTTTGTAGGCATTATAATCCGTAATAAAATCACTGACGCAGTAACTCCTTTTATAATCGATTTTTGACATTATATCTGAAGTTCCGCTATGGCGTTCAAGCCTTGAGATCATCTCCTTAAGGTATTTTTCGCGTGTAGCTTCATTATCTTCTATACCAATAGCTAACGGCATCAATAAAAATACATTCTCATGTCCGGGAGGCGCTACGGAACCATCCGTTTTTGTGGGGGCGCAAATATAAAAGAGCGGTTCCGATGGCCATTTTTTATCCTGGTAAATCGTTTCTATATGGGAATCAAAATCATTCTCAAAGAACAATGTATGATGTTTTAGATTTGGTATGGTTTGGTTAAAACCCAGATAATAAATAAGGCATGAAGGAGCAAAAGTTCTGCTCTCCCAATAATCCTCATTATAGTTCCGGTACTTTGTATCCAGGAGCGTTTCTGTATGATGATAGTCTGAAGAAGACACTATTCTGTCAAACTCTAAGACCTCTCCATTTACAGAAAGTCCGATAACTTTATTATCTACAGTAATAATTCTGTCAACATTAGCATTAAAATGAAACTTCGCCCCCTGCTCTTCTGCAACAGTTTTCATCGCTTTAATCAACTCATAGAATCCTCCTATAGGATAATGTGTGCCAAGCATATATCCCCCATAATTCATAAGGCTGTAGAGCGCGGGTATGTTTTTAGGAGATGCTCCAAGAAATATAACCGGAAATTCCATGAGTGCAATCAGCATAGGATTCGTAAAATGCTTTTTTACGTATGAGCGATAATCCGAAAGCAAATCTAGTTTTAATGCTCCTTTGGCAATTTTTAATGAGATAAACTCAAACCAGGAAAGACAAGGCTTAGTTACGAAATCACGCATACCAATCTCATATTTATACCTTGCCGATTCCATAAACCTGTCAAGCTGTTTCGCTGCACCTGATTCAATTTTCTCAAAAAGAAGCCGCATATCTTCATAACTGTCAGGCAAACTGAGTTTACCATCGGCAAAAATCATTTCGAATTGAGGATCAAGGCGCACCAACTGATAAAAATCACCAGCCTCATAACCGAAGTCTTTAAAAAAATCATCAATTATATCAGGCATCCAGTACCAGCTGGGTCCCATATCAAAAGTATACCCATTATCAGTATGGAACTGCCTTGCGCGACCTCCCGGTGTGTTGTTCTTTTCGAACACATGCACATCCATACCTTCTTTTGCAAGATAAGCCGCAGCAGAAAGCCCCGATATACCTGAACCTATTACAGCAATTTTGTTACCCATACTATCAGTTTTGTATATATAAATGCTTTGTATTCACTTCATCCAGCAATTCTGCATTCGAAATATTGCTATGGAAAATAGGATTGTGAAAATGTTCAAGCTTATTGAGTATTCTTATCAGTTCCATTTTCTCCATATGATTCAGGTTTCCTGATACGATAGTAGTAGCCTGACGTATTTTTCCCATCTGCGCATTCAGGGCTTCTTTACCCTCGTCGGTGATGCTTATTACCTTAATCCTCTTATCATTATCCGATTTGCTCTGAACCACCCAGCCCTGCTTTATAAGCCTACCAATAATCTGCATTCCTGTTGGCTTGTCCTGAATATTCTTTTTAATCAATTCTATTTTGGACATCGCTCCAAAGGCATTAAGATTAATGAGATATATAAAATCTTCCTGAGTAGAAAAAGACGAATCGGCAATGGCAGCCCTGGAATACATTTTTGCATATCTGTTCATATGTACCAGCATAGTAGATATAGCACTTTCCGGAGAACGCCCGTTCTCTTTATTCTCCCATTCTGGCTCCGGATAGTTTTGTACATCATTAAGAAACGAATTGGTTACCCATTCTTTAAACCCCTGCAAACTTTGAGGATGATTCTTTTGAGTTGAATGTGTTTCAAATTCTTCCAGCAGATGTATCACGTCTTTTAGCAAAGTGTAATTCATACAAACAATATTAGTTTATAAATTTACTAAAAACACACCTAAATAGTATACAAATATTCTATTAAACTTATCATAAAATATAGGATTCAGGCAAAAAAAGAAAAGTCCCGATTCTTAAAAAAAGAATCGGGACTTTATATAAAACAATTAAAATCAGTTAACTAAGTATATCCAGCTTGGCAAAACGCAGCAGGAGCTTTTTAATACCTCCAACCTCAAAGTGGATTTCAGCTTTCTTATCAGCACCTACACCTTCAAGATTCAACACCTTACCTTTCCCAAAACGTTCGTGCATAACCACATTACCTATTACCAGTTTGGTGTCCGGCATTGCAGGCCCTGAAGAAACAGGCGCATTACTGCTCATAGGCTTTAGTTTACGGATAGGAATATCCGGTTTAGGCTCATTATCGGTAACCCATTTCGGCGGTGCTGTATTAGTTGGCTTACTCAGCCTTAGCTTCGATTTATCCACATCACCAAAGATATCAGCACTGATCATTGGCTTGTATTTATAATTCGATTCAGCCGGTGTAAGATATTCCAAGTATTTATCGGTAATCTCTTCAATAAAACGGGACGGTTCACTATCTACAAGTTTACCCCAACGGTAGCGTGACTGCGCGTAGGTTAAATATGCCTGATGCTCTGCACGGGTAAGTGCAACGTAGAACAGTCGGCGTTCTTCTTCAAGTTCACTACGGGTGTTCATACTCATGGCACTCGGGAAAAGATCTTCTTCCATACCCACAATGAATACATGCGGGAACTCAAGTCCTTTCGCCAGGTGAATGGTCATCAGAGCTACACGGTCATCATCTCCGGTATCGTTATCCATATCTGTCGCCAGGGCAACATCTTCAAGAAATTCAGATAAGGCACCTCGGGCACCGTCTACTTCTTTCTGTCCTTCAATAAAGTCACGGATACCACTCAATAACTGCTCGATATTCTCTATACGGGCAATACCTTCAGGCGTTGCATCTTTTTTAAGCTCCTGAATAAGTCCTGTTTTCTTGGTAACATGATCGGCAAGGTAAAATGCATCCTGCGATTCATTAATTACCTGAAAACTCTTAACCATAGTTACAAAGTCATTCAGCTTATTCTTTGTACCGCTGTTTAGTTTAAGATCAATACGGTCTATGTTCTCCATTACCTCATATATAGAACGTCCGTAATGGTTAGCAGCAACAGTAAGTTTTTCAACCGTGCTATCCCCTATTCCCCTTGCAGGATAATTGATAACACGTATAAGCGCTTCCTCATCTTTAGGATTGATAACCAACCTTAAATAAGCCAGCACATCCTTTATCTCTTTTCTTTGATAGAATGAAAGTCCCCCATAGATACGGTACGGAATGTCACGCTTGCGCAATGCATCCTCCATAGCACGGGATTGCGCGTTGGTACGGTAAAGAATAGCAAACTTATTATTCGTCAGCTGATGCTGCATTTTTTGCTCAAAGATCGTACTGGCTACAAAACGGCCTTCTTCACCATCGGTAAGGCTTCGGTGTACTTTAATTTTAGGGCCTTCATCATTGGCAGTCCAAACCACCTTATCAAGTTTGGTCTTGTTATTATCGATAATGGCATTAGCCGCTTCTACGATATTCCTGCTTGAACGGTAGTTCTGCTCCAGGCGGTACATTTGTACATTCTCGTAATCCTTCTGGAAGTTCAGGATGTTATTGATGTTAGCACCCCTGAAAGCGTAGATACTCTGCGCATCATCACCTACCACACAAATATTCTGAAAACGGTCTGAAAGCGCACGTACAATAAGGTACTGTGAGTGGTTGGTATCCTGATACTCATCTACCAGTATATAACGGAAACGATCCTGATACTTGGCAAGTACATCCGGAAAACGGTTCAGTAATTCGTTTGTACGAAGCAACAGGTCATCAAAGTCCATTGCACCGGCTTTAAAGCAACGCTCTACATAAGCTTCGTATATCTCGCCAAGGCGCGGCTTTTTAGACATCGCATCCGCTTCCTGCAATTCAGGATTGTTATAGTAAGCCTTAACGGTAATAAGGCTGTTCTTATACGAAGAAATACGCCCCAAAACCTGTTTAGGTTTATACACATCCTTATCCAGCTGTTTTTCTTTAATGATAGAACTGATAAGGCGAACGCTATCCTGAGAGTCATAAATCGTAAAGTTAGAAGGATAGCCAAGTTTGTCGGCCTCAAATCGCAATATCTTAGCAAAGATAGAGTGGAAAGTTCCCATCCAAAGGTTCTTAGCCTCGGAGTTACCTACTATATCGGCAATACGTTTCTTCATCTCCTTCGCTGCCTTATTGGTAAAGGTCAGCGCAAGAATATTAAATGCATCAACACCCTGACTCATCAGATAAGCGATACGAAGGGTAAGTACTCTGGTTTTTCCCGAACCCGCACCTGCAATAACGATCATCGGACCGTCTTTTTGCAGCGTTGGTGCCTGCTGGGCTTCATTTAACTGGCTTATATAACTACGAATATCCATTTCTACGATTTACAACGCAAAAATAGTTATTTTAGACGAGATTTTTATCCTCACTACTCCCTCTGAAAAGCATAAATTTTTCAAAAATAAAAGCTGCTGTTATACCAATGGTGTATGCCAGTATATCGCTCCATAAAAATCCTGAGCCAAGCACCAGTTTTCCGGGAATGGTATGCCGGATAGCAATGATCCACTCAGCCTGGTAGAGCTGCAACGCTTCAATGCAATAACAGATAAGCAATGCTGTAACAGCCCTTGCTTTTTTATTTTTATAAGGCACACAAAAACTGACGATATAAAACATCATAAATGCATACAATATATCCCCAAGATAAAGATTCACAATATCAGGAAACCACTGCTTTTTAAGCCTGTCGAAGAGCCCCGTTACTATAGTCAGAAAACTGACGATTAAAAATATAAACCTTTTGTTTTTCATGGTTGGGTATGGTTACCCTCAAATATAATTGCAAATTATTTGAATTGCACACTTACGGAAAAAACTTATTTCCTTATTTTCGCTTCTGCAATTTGAAAGCCTATTGTAACGTTATACCAAAAACACATTACTATAAACCTATGAGCTCAGACAAAATTATTGAACTTGCTTTTTATACACTTCCGGCACTTATAACAGGAGGAGTTGCTTACTACTTTTTTAGCATGCATACCCGTAACGAAGAAGGCCGTCGCCGCTACCTGATACACAAAGAAGCACAAAAGAATGCATTACCGCTTCGCCTGCAGGCTTACGAAAGACTTACGCTATTCCTTGAAAGGATAAACCCTGCGAAGATATTGATCAGGATAACTCCACAGTCGTCAAACAAACACGATTATGAAGAATACCTTGTATCTCAGATTGAGGTAGAATACGAACATAACCTTTCGCAGCAGATCTATATCTCTTCTGAAAGTTGGGATATTGTTACTACCGCCAAGAATGCTACCATACAGATGGTACGCAAAACTACTGCTGACCCTGCAATCGCAACAGCACAGGAACTGCGCGAAGCAATGCTTAAAAATCTTTTCGATAAGCAAAGCCCAAGCAGTGTTGCCATTGCCCACCTTAAGAATGAGGTATCAGGCCTTTGGAGCGAATAACAGATCATTAGATCATTCGATATTTAGAACATCCGCTTTTGCGGATGTTTTTGTAAAAACCTATGAGTAAAGCAATAAAAACCTATTTCAACTGGAGCAGCGGTAAAGACAGTGCACTGGCACTACATTACCTGCTACAGGATAAAAATTATAGTATCGACTGCTTATTAACTTCCGTAAGTTCAGAATATGACAGGGTGAGCATGCATGGACTTCGCCAGGAACTTTTACTGCAACAGACAGAAGCGATTGGCATTCCTGCAAAGATAATCTACCTTCCTCCCCAGCCTACCAATACCGAGTATGAAGTACTGATGAAAGAAACGGTTTCCGGATTATTAGCTCAAGGTTACGAATGCACTGCCTTTGGTGATATTTTCCTTGAAGATCTGAAAGCATACCGCGAAAAGCAACTGGAGCCTTACTCCATCAAAACCGTTTTTCCGCTATGGAAAAAAGATACGAAAGAATTGCTTACTGAATTCATTGATCTGGGTTTTAAAGCCATTA
>QFQM01000153.1 GCA_003243255.1 Flavobacterium psychrophilum
GAGGGAAGTATGGACGAAAAATCGGGAATGAACTTTTCGGAGTATGTGGCAATCCTGTCAGGGAATACAGACCTGTTGGATAAAGCCAAACTGGAAAAACAGATTGCCGGACTGGAAAGTGAAAAGCAGGCGTTCAACCGTTCTAAATCCAGTGCCAAATTTAAGTTGCAAGACTATTCGGAATTATTGGAAAGCACCCAATCCCGTTTAAACAGGATGAGCCTTGACTGGGAAAACTTACAGCAACGCATACAAAAACGTGCGGACGGTGCTATCGCAAATCCTGTGCTGTTGGACGGCTTGTCGCCTAATGCGGATGTAAAACAGATTGGAGCGAAGCTCAACCAAATTGCGGACAAAGCCCGCACCGGAGGTCAGTATGAAGAAATAGGCAGCTTATACGGTTTTACGCTGTTGGTCAAAACCGAAATGTCGGAAAAAGAGGGTGTGGATATTCGGGTAAACCGCTTTTTGGTACAGGGCGAAGGCAATATCAAATACACCTACAACAATGGCTTAATGGCAAAAGACCCCGAAACTGCCGCAATGAATTTTTTAAGGGCTTTGGAAAAGCTGCCCGGCTTTGTAAAGCAGGAACAGGAGAAAATTGCCGAGATACAAAAAGACCTGCCTATACTTCAGGAAGTGGTTAACGGCACTTGGTCAAAGGAAAACCGATTGAGTGAGCTTAAAACGGAACTGGCAGCCGTAGAAAGAAAGATACAGCTATCAATAGAACCCGTAACACAAAGCGAAGAAACTGCGGCGCAGGTAGAAAAAAAGAAAGAAGCCCCAACGGTTTCGGATAGCATTGTACGGACTAAAGGTACCCATTTGCCTCGTGGCGTATTGTAATTGTGTTGTTTATTTTTCGTCCTGCTCGTCCATTTTCTTTATCAGTGCTTCACACAGGTTGTCAAGGAATTTCGTTCGGTTTATCTTACGGGCTTTCAATTCCATAAACGTGTGGTAAAAATCGCCTAACTCAATATTAAAGGCATCTTCAAAAGTTTTGGCAATCAATTTTATGTCTGTATTCCCATTGTTAAATGCACCGTGTGAGTACAGTGCATATATGAGTTCCGTTAATGCAGTTTTGCTTGCTGTCCATTTCAACGAATTGTCTGAAACCTTTTTCAGATTGACGTTATTCAGCCTGTTCTCCAAATAAACTTGTATCAGGTCATTGGCAATTATTTTGGCAACCTTATAATCGTGCGAAGTAGAAAAGCGATGGTCTGCCTCAAAATAAAAGGTATCTAACCATAGTCTTATATCGTGCTTCCCACGTACAAAAAATTGCTCATCAACAAACGAATTATTACTGCGGTAATATTTGTAAAAATCAAGATTGTTCTCGAAGAACCTTTTTAGCTTTTTCAGTTCTTTGGTAAAATATTTCTTGGTACGCTTGGTTCCATAGGGTCTTCTTGTTTCGATTTTATAGATGGCATTGTAGTAGATGAGCTTTGAAACGATAACTGGTTTCTGATACTTGAAAAAACGGATTTCGTCGTTAATATTCTTAAATCCATTTTTTAATACGAACCCTTTAATTTCAGATAGTGTATTTACAATAAGTTTTATTACGGCTTCGACACGTTGGATAGGACAATCGGCTTCAATTTCAAGATCCCTAATTTCGTCTTCTAACTTGTTTAGTGTTTCTTTGTAAAATTTATGCATTAAACTGATATTGAGATATTAATATTAGGTCTATATATTTTATAAATGGCTCGCTTTTTCAACCGTGTGCTTCATACATCAGTTTATATAATTTTTGGACAATCAAATAACTGAATTTCAAATAAAATACAACTGTGTTATCATTTTATTCATTTTTATAAAATTGGATATACGAAGCTTGAATAAGATAAAGCCTTGCGAAACACCACTTTCGCAAGGCTTTATTATTTGTAATGGTTGTTGCGGATATATAGGCTATTTATGTTCTTTTAATGTTTCATTTCCATACCACCTTTACCTGTTTTGCCCAGAGCAATCTTTAACGATTTTACAAGCTGCTCCGCATTTCCTATTGCCCAATAGTGCAAGAAAAATACATGTGGCTTTTCTTGTACCATGTGATTGTGAACAGCGACCACTTCAATTCCATTTTCAATAAGCGCCTTAATAACCGGAGCAACTTCATCCTCCAGCATAGCAAAATCTCCTGCAATTGCAGCTTTCTCCTCAGTTCCTTGAATTGCAATCCAAGTATTATACCCAAAAAAAGTTGAAATAGGTATTCCATGTTCTGTAATAGGAGCATCCGGGCGACCTATAGTATATTTGTAAACGCCATTGTTCATTTCTCCTGTAATGCCCAAAATTGCATCCAATTTTTTGGTGTCAATGGTGTTTTCAACCTTTCTTCCTGCGAATGAACCTTTTGATGGGTCGCCGCCACGCATTTCTTTTACTTTATTCAATACTGCTTTTGCCTTCATTGCCATTTGTTCAGCAGGACCACTTCCTCCAATATGCATATACATTACGTTGGGATGATTTCTAACGAAATGATTATGTATCGCAGTAATGGTAAGCCCCTGCTTTATTACTTCAAACTGGACAGACTTCAAATCAGTTTCTGTAATAACTATATCACCCATAATCATTGCACCATCGCTAGTTGGCGTAAATGCTATCCAAGTACCTAAACCCATTGGTGGTATAATTTTAAATCCATCCACCTCTATATTTAAGTCATTTTGTGGTACTGTTATTTTAAATTCTCCATTTTTTTCGACGCCTTTCATTTCCAAAATAGCCTCTATTTTAGCTATATCCAATTTTTTGTCTGCAACGTTATGCATCATTTTAACTTGCCCCTTTGTCTGTGCATTAATATTGTTGCTGCAAGCAAGTGTAATAATTGTTGAAAATGCGACCAACTTTAAAATACTGATTGTCTTTTTCATGATTTATAATTTACTTAAGATTTATACTATTTCTATTTTGTGATTAACGGAATTACCTTAATATCTGTTTTCAGTTCCTCCGTTCCTTTCGTTACCAATGTATCTCCTTTTTTTACATCGCCAAAAATTTCTGTTTTTTCTCCCATATTAAATCCAGGTCGAACATCTATCCATTGCGTTGTTCCATTTGATACCTTAATTACGAACTTTCTTTCCAGTGTAGTAACCACAGCTGATGACGGTATCACCATCCCTTCCTGTTGTCTTAAGAAAAATAATTTTGCATCTGCATAACTACCTGGTTTTAAATCGTTGTCCGTATTGGTAATTTCAAATTCCCAAATTTCGCTCCGACTTTCATGATCTATTCTTCCAGCTTTCCGTACCAGTTTTGCCTCAAATTTCTTATCAGGTAATGATCTTGTAGATACTTCGGCGACACCATTCGATAAAACAGCATCCGTGTATATTTCAGGAACAGATACTTGCAATCTCAAAACACTATTATCTGATATTTCAAATAATGGTTTGTCATTTGGAGAACCAACAAAAGAACCTGTTACAATATTTCTTTTTGTAATGATACCACTATACGGAGCGACTATAGCCAGATAATTACCAATTTGCTTCGCCGATGCAACGGATGACTGATTGGCTTTATATTCAAGGCTGTCTGCCATCATTTGATTTTTGACACGCTGCAACTCTCCGGTAGCAATAACGCCCTCAGTTCTGGAAGCCGTGTTGATACGTTCAAAGTAATCTTTACTGGATAAATAACGAGCGTGTGATGCATTTGCTTTATCCTTCAACTCTTGGATACGGGTATTTAATTCCGGTGCTTCAATCAACGCCAAAACCTGGCCTTTGGTAACCTTAGTGCCAATATCCACCAACATTTTACGTACATATCCCGGCACCTTTGCCCTTATTTGGGCATCTTCTAGTGGAAGCAGCTCCGCAGGAAGAACAAGTATTTTTTTAACCGTATCGGTTTCTATTGTAAATACTTTGACCGAGTCAATTTTATTTTCAACATTATCGCTGGTTTTTTCCTGTTTATTTTGAGTACAGGCAACAATGAATAGCAGAAGTGAAAAACTCGCGACTGCGTTAGCTATCGGTAATTTATGTTTAAATATTGTTGTCATAATATATCGAGTTTGTATCGTTTGGATCAAGTGATACTGATGTTTGTTTTTTCTTATTTCTTAATATTTCATATACTAATGGAACCAGCCACAGACTAATTACTGTACTGAACAATAGTCCTCCTATCACGGCAATCCCCAGTGGAGCTGTTTGTTGTCCACTTTCGCCCAGACCAAGGGACATCGGTATCATTCCGGCAATCATTGCGGTACTTGTCATGATAATGGGACGGAAACGGCTAAGTGCTGCCTGCACACCAATGGAGTTATTATCTTCCTGATTTTTACGGATAGTTTCGGCACTTGCCACAATCAAGATGGAGTTGGATACGGCAACTCCAACCGCCATTATACAGCCCATAAATGACTGAATATTTATAGTGTTTCCGGTAAGCCACAACAGGAGCATAGAACCTGCCAACACTCCTGGAAGCACAGATAATACCGAAAGACTTAACCGTAAGGATTGAAAATACGCGGTCAACATCAGGCCTATTACAATAATAGCCAGTAAAAGCCCGTTAGACAGTTCATTGGTTGTTTGATTGAACATTTCGGACTGTCCCCGTAAATACACCTTAACTCCGTGGGGCTGTTCTCCTAATTTCTCTATTGTCACATTAATATCCTTTACTGCACTGCCAAGATCTTTTTTATGGATATTTGCCGTAAGCGTGATAAACCGCTGTTGATTGATCCGATCATATTCACCTATTGTATTACCGGTTTTCCAGTCAGCTACATCACGCAGGTAAATGGTATTGTCACCAGATTTTCCGACTGGTATCTGATTTACCTGCTCTGGGTTATTCATTATAAATTGTGGATATTCTACCTGTACCTGATAGGCATTTCCGGAATTTTTATCCAACCAATAGACGGGTTGCGTATAACGGCTAGAAGAAGTCCCTTCAGCAACAGATCTTCCGGCCTGATCAACTGTCAGTCCCATTTGGCCTAATCGAATACGGTCATAATTAATCTGCATGGTCGGGTAGTCCAGTGGCTGAGCCAATTGCAAATCACGCAGATAGGAAATAGAACCAAGGGATTTTTTTAATCTATCGGCTAGTTCTCTGCTCTGTGCTAGATTTTTTCCTTGAACTACAATCTCGACAGGGTTATTGGCCCCCATACTCATTACCTGATCCACCAAGTCCGCAGGTTCAAACGACAATTGGGCGGCAGGTATGTTCTTTGTAACGGAAGCACGTAGCCTTTCTTTGAGTTCTTCGACCGGCACGCCCGAACCTTTTTTCAAGTTCACTTTTATAACAGCTTCATGAGGACCGCTGGTGTACAAAAAGATAGGGTTAATCGCAAATGTAGGTGGTTGTAAACCCACAAATGACGAAGTAATAGCTACATTACCTTTTCCTGCTTCATCGGCTAATAATTGCAAAGTTTTTTTAGTCGCTTCCTCTGTACGTTCTATTCGTGTACCGGTAGGCATTCGCAACCTCAATTGAAGCTGTCCGGCATCTACTTTGGGGAAAATTTCCGATCCAGCCTGCCTATAACCAAGGAATGCTGCAAACAAAAGTACAATAAGCACAATTGGCACAGCCAATTTACTGACTGGAAATGTTTTTTGAATCGTCCTTGATAAACTTTGTTTCAGTTTCTCCAGTCTCGGTTCACTATGATTTTTGTATGTTGCTTTCAACATCCAGTTCGATAGAACGGGAACCAAAGTTTGCGACAACAGGAAAGATGCGATCATTGCAAACCCCACAGCTAATGAAAGTGGAAGAAACATCGAACGCGGTACGCCGGTCATCAGCACTGATGGTACGAATACTGCTAAAATGCTCAATAAAATCAATATTTTTGGGGTAGCTATTTCTTTACAGGCATCCCATATTGCCCTCGATTTTGATTTACCTAATTCTAAATGATGATGTATATTTTCGATGGTCACTGTTGATTCATCTACCAATATCCCAACAGCCAGTGCAAGCCCACCTAAAGTCATAATATTAATAGTCTGTCCGGTAAGATAAAGACACATCACCGATGTTAGCAACGCGAGCGGAATAGTAATAATAACAATGATGGCACTACGTAAATCACGTAAAAAAAGTAATACCATTAGTCCGGTTAACAAAGCTCCAAGAGCACCTTCAACAAGCAAGCTCTTTAAGGAGTTTACTACATATCCCGACTGATCAAATTCATAAGAAACTTTTATATCATCAGGGATGGCGGACTGCATATCGGGTAGGGCTTTTTTAATGGACTGTACTACATCCCAGGTAGAGGCATCTGCTCTTTTAGTTACCGGAATATACACCGATCGTTTGCCATTTATCAAAGCATAACCGGTTGTTACGTCAGCTCCATTATCAACAGAAGCGACATCTCTTACTAGTATTGAGGTACCATCTACGGTTTTGACCGTAACATTTTCAAGCTCTTTAAAATTATCCACTACACTATTTGTTGCGGTAATTACAGCCTTATCCGCTGTTCGCATTGTTCCCGCTGGTAGTATGGAATTATTTTTCGCAATAGCAACAGCTATTTCATCTGGGGTTAGATTATAACTTCTTACCCTTTCTGGGTCAGCTTTGATAACTATTGTTCGTTGATTTCCCCCGAACGGTGGTGGAGCCGATACCCCTTGCAATGCTGCAAACATGGGACGCACCTTGAATAATGCCAGATCCTGGATTTCATTTAGCGATTTGGTTTCACTCCTGAATACCAGCTGGCCTACGGGAACAGACCCTGCATCATATCGCATAACGAATGGAGGCAATGTACCAGGAGGCATAAATGACCGAGATCTATTCACATAAGAAATAACTTCAGCCATCGCATTTGCCATATTCGTTCCTTCGTAGAATTGCAGCTTAATTAAGCTCAATCCTTGAATAGACTTACTCTCTACGGCCTTAATCCCGGTGATGTACAGAAAGTGATATTCATAGTAGGATGTAACATATCCTTCCATTTGCTGAGGAGATAATCCGCCATACGTCTGCGCTACATAAATAGTAGGTGCATTTACCGCCGGAAAGATGTCAACCGGTGTCTTCTTGATTGAAAGTATAGAAAAAATCACGATACCGACTACCAACACCATAATCGCAATAGGCTTGCGAAGTGCCAGTTGAATTAATTTTAGCATATTCCTTATTTCATTTCATTTAAAAAAATATTCAGATTTCCTTTTACAGCAGCTTCCAGCAACTGAGCTTTCCATGTGTCCCAATACGCCTGTTTTACATCAAGTTCAGATTTAAGTAAGGTATACTGTGCCTGAATCAGATCCGAAAAATTGACCAAACCTGTATTATACCTTATCTGCATAGCATTGAAAGCCGTCTGAGCAGATTTTAATTGTTCTTTGGTTTCGGACACCACTTGAAGGCTATGATTAAGCGTAGTGTTCGCAATCTGTTGTTGCGAGGAAAGTCGGGAGCGTTCATCCTGCAAATGCTCTTCAGCTGCTTTTGATAATGAGGACTGTTGTTCGAGTTGCCGTCTGGCTTCACCATATTTCATTATGGGAAAGATGAGTTGCAATCCTACGCTGTAATTATATCTGTTAAGGTTCAATCCGTCCCAGGTATTTAAACTGCCATCAGCCTGAAACCCGGAGCCTCTGGCAAAACCCGCTCCCCAGACATTTATTTTAGGTAGGTATGATTTTTTTATCTGCTGTTCTTTTGACTGACTTAATTCAAACTGGCTTTGTGAGTACTTGACAAAGGGATGCAAGTTGAAATCATTGTCTGTCAACATCCCACTTGCAGGCAATGTGGATAAAAAAGTAGAATCCTGAGGAACAGGCACGTTCTCTATCACAATTAAACGAGCCAGGTTCCATTGTAAAATCTCCAGTTGTTTGTGCGAATTGATGTATTCTACTTTCGCTTTTGACAATTCAGACCTAAATAAATCAGTATCTACACCAGCCTTTATACCACTATTGGTCAACACTTGGCTTTGCTTTAGATTAGCTTCTACGCGTTTAATATTTTGTTGATGAATATTGAGATTAGCATAGGCCAATAGAATATCCAGGTAGTTGCTGATGATATTAATGGAATGCTGAAAACGTTCTTTTTGTAGTAAAGATTTCTGAACAGCTGCCTCTGAGACAGCGGTATTTATACGGGCATTTCTTTCACCAAAAGTAACCGCTTGCCAGTTCAACAATATTCCTGCGGCACTTCCTGTACCCGGTTCAAATTTATTTTCAGTTGAAGGAGGACCTGAGATGGGCAATATCCCGTTTGGATTAAAAACACCTATCAGGTTATTGGCGGTAGAAATACCTGCCTGATAGCTGGCATCAATGGTCGGCAGTTTGCTATACTTTACTACATCTACATTTTTTTCTGCCGCTATTGCGTCAAATGCCCTGGCTCGGAGAAGATGATAATTCTGATTGCCCAAAGCGATAACATCTCTCAGGCTTAACAATGTATCTTGCCGCTGCGCCGAAGCTTGGGTTACAGAAATGACCATTATAAAAATTGGCAGGCATTTCTTTTTTAAAATAGTATACAACATAATATTTATCAGCTATTGATAATTTTGATTATGTGGCAAAGCTATAATGTGATTTTGGAGATATTTTGGAAAAACGGTTAGCTAAAGCAAATTTCTACGCTATGCCAGTCATTTTTATAATTGTATTCTATATTATATCCATAAAGTTGACAGATTTGTTTTACCAGTGCCAGCCCTAAGCCAGTCGTATTTTTCTGATAGGTATTTTTTCGGAACCGCTCGAAAAGTACTTCTGTATCTACAAGCAAAGGATTTCCTGTATTTTCTATTTTTAGTTTACTGTCTTTGATGGTAATTTTTATTTCTTTCTTTTCATTATTATGTACGATAGCATTATTGATGATATTTGAAATGAGAATTTCGATCAATGTTCGATTAGCAGTTACCATAATATTGTCTATTATGCTACTTGTCATACGAGGACAGTCGTCTACGTATGCTACAAAGTCTTCTGATATTTCCTGAACAATGTTGTTTACATTTATACTTTCAGTTTCGGGAAATTGATTATTCTCAATCTTGGCAAGTAATAACAATGTTTTGTTCATTTCACTCAAGCGATTTGTGGCATTTGTTATGTCACCCAGCAGTAGAGCTTCCTTCTCCTCAATATTTGGCTGGTTAATAAGTAATTCAAGCTTAGCCCGGATAATTGCAAGCGGAGTCTGGCTTTCGTGTGAAGCATTTTCTACAAATTGCTTTTGATTACGATAGGCTTTATTTACATTTTCCACCAATTTATTGAGTGCTTCATTAAGCCTATCAAATTCAGTAGTTCCAGTTAGCGAAGGAAGTTGCAACTCATTGTTGCTGTTAAGATCAAACTTTTCAGCTGCATTTATACTTAAAAAAAAAGGCTGCCAAAGCCTAACCGAGCTTTTCCGACTTATAATAACAATTGTAATCAATAATACCAAGAGAATTATTGCTTCGGAAACAAATACCTTGGCAATAAGATGAGCTGTCTCAGTAGATGAAATATAGGTGGAGACATGATACGAACCATTGTTCCATTGATATTCTTTTGTCAACACCTTAAAAGGAAGTTTTTTGTCTTCCATTGCATAGAATAGAACGGTATCTTGCGGGATGTTTAATACGATCTCAGTTGCTATATTCTTTTCTTCAATGCTGTATTCACCAGTTATCCGTTTTTCTAAAGTTCCTGATGTAGCCATGAAACTATTCCAGACATTTTGCTGTTTTAACAAAAGGTATTTTTCCTCAGCATGGTGAGCATGTCTTTTTAATACAAAATAGAATACTACCGAACTGATAATGAGGATAAAAGGAAGCCAAATCAACAGTAATTTGGTATGGCGTTGTAAAAGTGGGCTACTCATAACGAAATCTTATATCCTAATCCGTAAACTGTCTGTATCAACTCATCACAACCACTTTCTTTCAGTTTGCGTTTTAGATTTTTTATTTGAGAGTAAACAAAATCAAACGACGGCATATTATCTGTTCGGTCTCCATATAAATGTTCGGCTAAAGCCTGTCTGCTAACCACCCGGTTAGAATTATTGAGCAGATAAGCCAGCAAATCAAATTCGCTCTTGGTAAATTGAAGTTCTTCTCCATGACAGATAATTTGTCTGTTTAAAAGATTAAGCTGCAAATTACCAACTTCAAGTACCGAAGCTCCTTGATTATACTTTCTTCGGATCAAGGCTTTTACCCTTGCATTTAGTTCCGACAAATGAAAGGGTTTGGTAACATAATCATCAGCACCTAGTAATAGTCCTTCAACTTTATCGTCCAAGGAATTACGAGCAGAGATTATTATGACACCATCTTGCTTT